>JBCCUH010000036.1:0-11766 GCA_039197405.1 Pseudomonadota bacterium | reverse complement strand
TCCCGATCAGGCGCAGCAGGCGTTTCTCGCTGCCGGCGGCCCGCAGCGTGACAAACAGGGGCTGGACCCGGATGGCGATGGCTATGCCTGCGCCTGGGATCCGGCACCGTTCCGCAGTGCGGTGAATGGCTGACGATCTTTCTCAGCGGATCAAAAATTGCTCGTCGCCCAACCATGGGCCGCGCAAGGGCGGTGTGACGTCACCTGATCTGATTGTGCTGCATTACACCGCGCTCTCCTGCGCTGAAGACGCGCTCGCCATGCTGTGCGATGCGGACCGCGAGGTGTCCGCCCACTACGTGATCGCGCGCGATGGGCAGATCACCCGGCTTGTCGAGGAAACGCAGCGGGCCTGGCATGCCGGGGCAGGGTGCTGGGCGGGATGCGATGATATCAACTCACGCTCTATCGGGATTGAGCTGGACAACGATGGAACCTCGCCCTTTTCCGCGCCGCTGATGGATGCGCTGGAAACCTTGCTGGCGGATATCATGCCGCGCTGGTCCATCGCGCCGCAAAATGTGATCGCACATTCCGATCTTGCTCCGACGCGCAAAATCGATCCCGGTCCCCGGTTTGACTGGCGCAGGCTAGCGCTGGGCGGTTTCGCGATCTGGCCCGATGACAGCGATGCCCCGGACGCGCCGCTTGCCAGCAGCCTTGCCGCGCTCGGCTATGACGTTGAGGGGTTTGGCCTTGCCGCCTGCCAGTCGGCGTTCAGTGCGCGGTTCGGCGCGAAGGAGGGTGCGCAGGCCGCCGCCAATCTCGCGGCGCGCTTTGGTATTGACCGGCACCCCACTCTGGCCTAGGCCAAGCCTCGCACGGAAGGCTGGATGGCCGAGGGCAGGGCATGCTCTGCTCTAGGAAAGTCCGGACTCCATGAAGCAAAGATGCCGGGTAACGCCCGGCCAGGGCAACCTGAGGGATAGCGCCACAGAGAACAGACCGCCTTGCATGCAAGGCAAGGGTGAAACGGTGCGGTAAGAGCGCACCGCGGGACGGGCAACCGGACCGGCATGGCAAGCCCCATCTGGAGCAATGCCGAATAGGGATATCGCGCTTTGGGCAACCACAAGCAGGGCCGCTTCAGCCCAGATGTCCGGGTTGGCAGCTAGAGGGTATTTGGCAACATCTACCCAAGATGAATGGTCATCCATGAGTGTGTTTCCGCGCATTCAGGACAGAATCCGGCTTACAGGCCTTCCGTGCACGATTAACGCTGGACATGTTTGTCTCGCACGCTACACAACCTATACGAGAAGCTCTTTTCGTATGTCCAGCGGTGCGCAGATGAAAATTCACATTGAAGAACAATCCAGCCTGCGCCACGCGCATGAGGAAATTCTCAATTCCATCGGGTTTTTGACACCCGGCACACTGGTGTCTCTGATGCAGGCCAGCGAAGATGTGATCACCCTGATTTCGCCGCAGGGACGGGTGCTCTATCTGGCCGATGCCCCCAGCGGCGCGCAAAAGATCGGCGATGACTGGACGGCCGCCTGGCCTGCCGCTGCCGAAACCCAGCTCAGAAACGCATTTGCCAGATGTCTGGACGAGACCCTGATCCGCTTGCGCCTGGCCTGCGAGACTGATGGGCGGGATCGCCTGTGGGAAATCCGTCTCGTGCCCGTGCCGCGCCGCAATGGGACCATCGGCTCGGTCCTCAGCCTGAGCCGGGACATCACCGCCAATGACAACGCGGCGCCCGGCCTGCATTGAACGGACCAGCCCCGCCCTGTCGTCAGGCGGGGCCAGGCACATCCGTCACGCGCCTTTCGGCGGCGGCGGGGCGCCTTCCAGCCCGTCTTCGGCCGCACCAGAGGCGCTGGGGATACGCATCTCGAACGTCTCTTCGATTTTCGCGTAGTCATAGTATCCCATCCGCGCCAGCGGCTGGATCGTGCTGATGTCGATCTTGCCGGACGGCAGGATCACCTCATCGGCCACATGGATCCGCATAACCTGACCATAGACCACATCGATGCTGCCGACCGGGCTGTTGCCAGGCAACCGGTGCGTAGAGAGATAGCGGCACTCGAAATGGCAAGGGCTTTCAGCAACCCGCGCGCCGGGGGCATCGACGCACTCCGCCTTGGTGACGCCCGCGCGGTCAAATTCATCCTCTTCCGGCGGCAACGCCATGGCGGAGATATTCACCGCATCGCGCAGCGCATAGGTCGCCATGTTCCAGACAAACCAGCCGGTTTGCTCGGCATTGATGACCGTGTCCTTGCGCCGCCCGTCAGGATACTGATTGGCCGCGAACATGACCATCGGCGGATCAAAGGTCAGGTTCTGCCACTGGCTGTAGGGTGCCAGATTATGCACGCCATCCTGGCTGACCGTGGACAGCCAGCCGATAGGCCGGGGCACGGTGCAGGACTTGAAGGGCGAAAACGGCAGCGGGCAAGCCTCGCTGGATGGTGCATATTGCATGGATCAGTTCCCTAAAATACCGGGCAGGCGCAGCCCGTGTTCCTTCGCGCAGTCAATCGCGATGTCATAGCCGGCATCCGCATGGCGCCAGACGCCGGACGCGGGATCATTCCACAGCACGCGTTCCAGCTTTCTGGCCGCTTCCTCTGTGCCATCGGCGACAATCACCACACCTGCGTGCTGCGAAAAGCCCATGCCGACGCCGCCGCCATGATGCAGGCTGACCCAGGTGGCACCGCTGGCCGTATTGACCAGCGCGTTCAAAAGCGGCCAGTCACTCACCGCGTCAGAGCCGTCCTTCATCGCTTCGGTTTCGCGATTGGGGCTGGCGACAGAGCCGCTGTCAAGATGGTCGCGGCCAATCACCACCGGGGCTTTCAACTCGCCGCTGGCGACCATTTCGTTGAACTTCAGCCCGGCACGGTGGCGATCCCCCAACCCGATCCAGCAGATGCGTGCGGGCAGGCCCTGAAACGCGATCCGCTCGCGCGCCATGTCCAGCCAGTTGTGCAGATGCGCATTGTCCGGGAACAGGTCTTTCATCGCCTGATCGGTCTTGTAGATATCCTCGGGATCGCCCGACAGGGCGCACCAGCGGAAGGGGCCGACCCCCTTGCAGAACAGCGGGCGGATATAGGCCGGCACGAAACCTGGGAAGGCAAACGCGTTCTCCAGCCCCTCATCGAGGGCGACCTGCCGGATGTTGTTGCCATAATCCAGCGTTGGCACACCGTCGTTCCAGAAATTCACCATCGACTGCACATGCACTTTCATCGATGCGCGCGCCGCCGCCTCAACCGCCTTGGGATCGCGCTCGCGCTGATCTCGCCACTGCGCCATGCTCCACCCCTGCGGCAGATACCCGTTCACAGGATCATGCGCGCTGGTCTGATCGGTCACAATGTCAGGCCGCACACCGCGCCGATGGATTTCCGGAAAAATGTCTGCCGCATTGCCCAACAGCGCAACAGACTTCGCCTCACCGGCCTTGGTCCAGCGCTCGATCAGGGCAAGCGCCTCATCCAGATTGTCTGTCTTTTCATCAACATAGCGGGTGCGCAGGCGAAAATCGATGCTGTCGGGATTGCACTCAACCGCAAGACAGCAGGCGCCTGCCATCACAGCCGCCAGGGGTTGGGCACCGCCCATACCGCCCAGACCACCGGTCAGGATCCTCTTGCCTGTCAGATCACCGCCGTAGTGCTGGCGACCCGCTTCAGCAAAGGTCTCATAGGTGCCCTGCACGATGCCCTGCGTGCCGATGTAGATCCACGAACCCGCGGTCATCTGCCCGTACATCATCAGGCCCTTTTTATCGAGCTCGTTGAAGTGGTCCCAATTGGCCCAATGCGGAACGATGTTCGAGTTCGCGATCAGAACCCGGGGCGCATCCGCATGGGTCTTGATGATGGCAATGGGTTTGCCCGATTGCACGATCAGCGTCTCGTCCGCCTCAAGATCCTTCAGCCCGGCTGTCAGCCGGTCAAAATCTTCCCAGGTCCTGGCCGCGCGTCCGATGCCGCCATAGACGACCAGCTCATGCGGGTTTTCGGCCACATCCGGGTGCAGGTTGTTCATCAGCATGCGCAGCGGTGCTTCCGTTTGCCAGCTTTTTGCATTGAGCTCTGTGCCGGTCGGCGGGAACACATCGCGGCTGTTCTTGCGGGGGTTTGTCATTTGGGCCTCCAATTGCTGAGCGACGACAGAATTTGTGTAAGGTGTTGGCGCAGACGATCTGCGCGTCGCGGGTCCATGTCCCAGGGCGCCGCTTCATTGGCGAGATAAGCCTGCTGCGCCAGCTCCATCTGGATGGCATGCACACCGCTTTGCGGATCGCCATAATGGCGGGTCGTCCAGCCGCCTTTGAAACGCCCGTTCAGAACGCTGGTATAGCCTTCGGCCTCGGCGCAGATCGACACCACTGACGCTTCAATGTCAGGGGCGCAGGTGGTTCCCTCGTTCGTACCGATATTGAAATCGGGCAGAACACCCTCGAAGAGGAACGGGATGCGCGACCGGATCGAATGACAATCATAGAGGATCGCAAAGCCGTGCTGCGCCTTGATGCGCGCAATCTCTTCGGCCAAAGCCGCATGATAGGGCGCGTGATAGGCAAGGCGCCGCGCCTCAACCTCCTCTGCGTCCGGCTCTTGCCCGTCTTTGTAAATCGGGGTGCCGTCAAAATCGGTCAGCGGGCAGAGCGTCGTCGTGTTCTGGCCGGGGTAAAGCGATACGCCCGATGGATCGCGATTGACGTCAATGACATAGCGATGCATGCGCGTGCGCACCGTCGTCGCGCCGGGGATCAGATCCTCATAGAGCGTGTGGATATGCCAGTCGGTATCGGCCAGTGCCAACCCGCAGGGGTTAAGTGCGTCCCGCGCGCCTTCGGGCAGCTCGGTTCCGGTATGCGGCAGGCCCAGAATGACAGGGCTATCGCCTTGGTTTACTTCAAGAAAACTCACAGTTCCAACTCCAGTTCGGCAGCTTCGGCCAACGCGTCGCTGCGGATCAGCTGTGCCGCCTGTTCCAGATCAGGCGCCAGATAACGGTCTTGCACCAGCGCAGGCACGCTGTCGCGCAGCCGCGACAATGCCCGGGCAAGTTTTGGCGATGTGGTCAGTGGCGCGCGTGCCTCGATACCCTGCGCGGCGCAGATCGCCTCGATCCCCAGGATCATGCCAAGGTTGTCGCACATGCGCATCAACCGGCGCGCGCCATGGGCGGCCATGCTGACGTGATCTTCCTGATTGGCTGACGTGGGGGTGCTGTCGGTCGAGCAGGGATTGGCCAGATGCTTGTTCTCGCTCATCAGGGCGGCGCTGGTCACCTCGGCAATCATCAGGCCGGAATTAAGACCGGGATCGGGGGTCAGAAACGGCGGCAGATCATGGCTGAGCGTCGGATCCACCATCAGCGCCACACGGCGCTGGGCAATGGCGCCGATCTCGCTCAGCGCCAGCGCGATCTGGTCGGCGGCAAATCCTACCGGTTCGGCGTGAAAATTGCCGCCTGAAAAAATGCCTGCCTCGGTGACAATAGGATTGTCGGTGACCGCATTTGCCTCGATCTTCAGCGTTTGTGCGGCAAATCGCAACAGATCCAAAGCGGCGCCGGTCACCTGCGGCTGGCAGCGGATGCAATAGGGGTCCTGAACGCGCGTGTCGCCTTCAAGATGGCTCTCGCGGATGCGGCTTCCCGCCATCAACTCGGTCAGCGCGGTGGCCACGGCGATTTGACCGGGCTGTCCGCGCAGCTGGTGGATCTGCGGTTGCAGCGGTGCGGTCGATCCCATGATCGCATCAGTGGACAGGGCCGAGGTGACAACCGCGCCGCGCAGCAGATGACCTGCTTCAAAGAGCGCGGCCAGCGTGCAGGCGGTGGAAAACTGTGTGCCGTTGATCAGCGCCAGCCCTTCCTTGGGGCCCAGCACCACCGGCGTCAGTCCCGCGCGGGACAGCGCTTCTGCGCCCGGCAGGCGCGCGCCCTGATACCAGGCCTCGCCATGGCCGATCATCACTGCCGACATATGGGCCAGCGGCGCCAGATCGCCAGAGGCGCCCACCGATCCCTGGCTCGGGATCACCGGGGTTACGCCTGCGTCCAGCATGTCCTCGATCAGCGCGCAGATGTCCCAGCGCACACCAGAGGCGCCGCGCCCCAGCGACAACAGCTTCAACGCCATCATCAGCCGGGTGGTTGCCGCGTCCAAGGCTTCGCCAACACCGCAGCAATGGCTTAGAATCAGGTTGCGCTGCAGGGTGGCGGTGTCTTCCGGAGCGATGCGGATCGAGGCCAGTTTGCCAAATCCGGTGTTCACCCCGTAGACCGGCGCATCGCCCTCTGCCGCGCGCGCCACTATCGCCGCCGCTGCCTCGACTGCGGGGCGCGCATTTGGGGCAAGCCGGGCGGCAGCGCCCTGCCGCCAGATCCGTTCCAGAAGGTTCAGGTCTGTTGTGCCCGGTGTCAGGGTAGTGCTCACAGCGCGCCCCCGAATATGCGTTTGTGCAGCGGATTCTGGCCGATCCGGTACGTCAGCTCTGCCGGTGTTGCCACATCCCAGATGCACAGATCGGCGCGCAGTCCCGGCGCCAACCTTCCGCAATCGGTCAGCCCCAGCGCTTGGGCCGCGTGGCGGGTGGTGCCAGCCAGCGCTTCGCTCGGGGTCACGCCAAAGAGCGTCGCCGCCATGTTCATCGCCAGCAGCAGCGATCCCAGCGGGGACGAGCCGGGGTTCCAGTCGGTGGCAACGGCCATCGGCACGCCGTGTTTTCTGAAGGCGTCAATGGGCGGTTTTTGCGTTTCATGCAAAGTGTAGAAGGCACCGGGCAGAATCACCGCGACCGACCCCGATTGCGCCATGGCGCGGGCGTCGTCGTTATTTGCGTATTCAACATGATCCACGGACATGGCGCCGTATCTCGCAGCCAGCTGTGTGCCGCCATATTGCATCAGCTGCTCTGCATGCAGTTTGACGGGCAGGCCAAGCTCGACCGCTGCCTGAAACACTCGTTCGATCTGGGCGGGCGTGAATGCGATGCCTTCGCAAAAGCCGTCCACCGCATCGACAAGCCCGGCGGCATGCGCCGCGTGCAGCGCCGGGATGCAGACCTCGTTTATGTAGCTGTCGGCATCTGTCCCCGCGGGGACAGCATGCGCGCCGAGAAAGCTGGTCTTCACGCGCAGCGGTCTTTTCTCACCAACTGCGCGGGCGATGCGCAGCATCTTCAACTCGGTGTCGCGGTCCAGACCGTAGCCTGATTTGATCTCGACCGTGGCCACGCCTTCGGCAATCAATGCATCAGCGCGCGTCAGCGCTTGGGCCAGCAGATCCTCTTCCGGCGTATCGCGCGTGGCCTGAACCGTGGAGACGATACCGCCACCGGCACGCGAGATTTCCTCGTAGCTGGCTCCTTCGAGGCGCATTTCAAACTCTGTCGCGCGGTTGCCGCCAAACACGATATGCGTGTGACAGTCGATCAGGGCAGGGGTGATCAGCCGTCCGCTCAGCGGCAAGCGATCGGCGGTTGCAAACCGGTCGGGAAGATCGGCGGCAGGTCCCACCCAGGCAATCGTATCGCCGTCCAGAACCAGGCAGGCATCATCGATCAGACCGTATCCTTCGGTCCCGCACATTGTGGCCACTGAGGCATCGCAAAGAATTTTCAACATTCTTCTTTCTTAATTGGGGCGCTTTTAATATGAATAAGTAGCTACATATTTTTGTCAATGGAGAATGCAGGGTGCGTAAGATCCGAGCTGGAAAAGCGCTTGTCCAAGATGGTTGGGCGACAGATGTGGACGTCGAGATTGCTGAGACGGGGCATATCGCCTCGATCGGCCCCGCCTCTGGAGTGGCCGATCAAACGGTTGACGTGTTGCTGCCCGCTCCCACCAATCTGCACAGCCACAGCTTTCAGCGTGCCATGGCCGGGCTGACCGAAGCGCGCGGGCCCAATGCCAGTGACAGCTTCTGGACCTGGCGCAGGCTGATGTACCGCTTTTTGCAGCAGCTGTCGCCGGAGCATATCGAAGCCATTGCATCGCTGGTGTTTATGGAAATGGCCGAGGCGGGCTATGCGGCAGTGGCAGAGTTTCACTACCTGCATCACGCGGCGGACGGGCAGCCTTATGACAATATCGCAGAATTGGCCGAGCGTATCGCCGCCGCTGCAGAGCGCGTCGGTTTTGGGCTGACCCTGCTGCCGGTGCACTATGAGTTTGGCGGCTGCGACGGGCGTCCGCTGGCGGGCGGGCAGACGCGCTTTGGCAACACCAAAGACCGGTTTGCCACGCTGCATGAGGCCAGCAGATCGGTGGTCGCATCCGGGCCCGCCGACTGGACGATTGGTGTCGCGCCGCACAGCCTGCGCGCGGTGGATACCGATGGTCTGCGCATGGCGCAGGCGCTTGTACCGGACGGACCCTTTCATATGCATCTTGCCGAACAGGTGGCGGAAGTGGAGGAGGTCGAGGCGCATATGGGCGCGCGCCCGGTGGAATGGGTGCTTGGCAACCTTCCGGTCAAACCTGGCAACTGCTTTATCCACTGCACGCAGATGACCCCGGATGAGACGGCTGGGTTGGCCGCCTCTGGCGCGGTGGCAGGGCTGTGCCCGATCACGGAATCGAGCCTGGGTGATGGCATTTTCGACGGGGTGGATTACACCGCCGCGCGAGGCGCGTTCGGTGTCGGCTCTGACAGCAACATACATATCACCTTCTGGGATGAGCTGAAGACACTGGAGTATTCACAGCGCCTGCGGGACAAGGGGCGCGCGATGCTGGCAACTGAGGAGAAATCCACGGGCCGGGTGTTGCTGGACGGAGCTGTTGCGGGCGGGGCGCTGGCGGCAGGCCGGTCCAGCGGACGCCTGCAGGAAGGCATGTGGGCCGATATGATGGCGATCAGCACCGAGAACGAGTTTTTGTGCAATCGCGATGCGGACACGACCATCGACAGTTTGATCTTTTCAGGTGGTGGGCAGCGCTGCGTCACTGATGTCTGGAGTGCGGGCCGCCATGTGGTATCGCAGGGCCGTCACAGCAAGCGGGACGAGATTGTCGGCACGTTTGTTGCGGCGATCAGGGATCTGGAGCAGAACATTTGAGCGATCTGGATCGCACCAGCTGGCAGGGTATTCGCGATCAGATTCGCGAGCGCATCCTCGATTCGACCTACAGGCCCGGCGACAAGCTGCCGCGTGATCATGACATTGCCGCCGAGCTGGAGTGCGCAAGATCGACCGTGCAACGGGCGATGCGGTCGCTGGCGGATGACGGGATCGTCGAGCGCAAGCGCAAGGGCGGCACGATTGTCAAACCCGATCCGGTCACGCGGGCGGTGCTCAACATTCCGATTGCCCGGATCGAGATCGAAAACCGGGGGTTTGACTACCGCCATCACCTGATTTCGCAGGACATCGGTGCCGCGCCGCCAGCCATCGCGGCGCAATTTGGCCTGTCGCAGGCCAGTCCGGTCGCCCATGTGGTTGCCCTGCATATGGCGGCGGGGCGTCCTTTCGTGCTGGAAGATCGGTGGATTTCCCTTGATACGGTGCCGGAGTTCCGGTCTGTGGATCTGGCGGAAACCAGCGCGAATGAATGGCTGGTGCGCCATCGGCCCTACAGCCGGTGCGACGTGCAAATCCATGCGACTGCAATCGATGCGGATGATGCGCAGTTGATGGGGGTTGCGCCCGGCGCGGCCATGCTGGTTCTGGAGCGCACCACCTGGATCGGCGAGAAGCCCATCACCCATGTCAAGGCCACGCATGCCGAAGGTTACCGGCTGATGACCAGCAGCTGAGCGGTTTTGCGCCTTGCTGCGGGCTGCCTCTTTGCCGTATGCCCGAAACCGAACTGATTGAGCGAATTGCAGGCGAATCCGGTTGACAGCCGCTCTGCGCTCAGTACAAGGCGGGCTTCAAGGATTTCCAGGCCCGCTGTTTCGTGGCCTGACGCAGGAGAAGACCCATGGCGAAGCCGACCACAATCAAGATCCGCCTGAACTCGACAGCAGGCACGGGCCACTTCTATGTGACCAAGAAAAACGCACGCACAATGACAGAGAAGATGGTCGTCCGCAAATACGACCCGGTTGCGCGCAAGCACGTCGAATACAAGGAAGGCAAGATCAAGTAAGATCACCCCCCTTTCGCAAGTTTGACAAGGCCGCGCTGACCCAGCGCGGTCTTTTTCGTTTTGGAGCCTCGGATATGCAAAGTTTTACCCTGACGCGGACAGATGGGCTGGAATACCGGTTTGTGCCCAGAAATTCCTCCGGCACTCCGGCGGAGTACATCCGCACCGATAATGCTGATCTGACCATCGGCTGGGAGCCGGGCTGGGGCTGGTGCGCGCGTGATCCCGGCAGTGGCCGGATCGCGGGGATGAGCCTTGATCTGCCTGCTGCCCTGCAAGGCGGGCAACCGCCGCGTGGGCGGTGGGTTAGTGCGAAAGGCGAGACATCCTATGTCTATGAGCTGCGCTATGAGTGATCTGGCGGTGCGAGTGGCGACAGCGGCGGATCTTGCCGCTGTCGATGCCTTGCTGGCGCGCAGCTATCCGGCTTTGCTGAAAGCGGATTATGCGCCGTCGGTCATGGTAGCGGTGCTGCCGCTAATTGCGCGTGCCAATCCGGCGTTGGTCACCTGCGGCAGCTATTTCGTTGCCGTAACTGGTGGCGCCGTTGTCGGGGCAGGCGGCTGGACGCGCAATGCGCCGAGCGGCGGAGCAGAGCCGGGTCTTGGGCATATCCGCCATGTGGTGACCGATCACTCACGCCAGCGTGCAGGTATCGGCCGGGCGCTGCTGAACGAGGTCAAGCGCAGCGCCGCAGCCGCCGGGATGACCCGGCTGGAGTGCTGGTCGACCCTGACGGCGGTGCCGTTCTACACGGCCATGGGCTTTGCACCGCTTGGCCCGCTGGAGGTGCCAATCGGGCCGGCGCGGATCCCGTTCCCGTCCATCCGGATGATCGCGGCCCTTTAGAGCCCTCGCAGTGCCGCTGGCCCGGTGATCAGACGACCGACAGGCAGGCGCATTTGGCGTGGTGGTTGATACCTTGCGATGTGCTGCCCTGCACCAGTGCGCCCAGGCTGCCCAGACCGCGCCGCCCGGTGACGATCAGCTCGGCCCTGCAGGCCTCGGCACAAGCGATGACCTCATCCACGGGGTGGCCTCTTTCACAGTGGATATTCTTGATGGTATGGCCGCAGTCTTTCGCCACTGCCACGCAATCGGCCACGACCTTGTCAGCGGCCTCCTGCACTTCTTGATTGGAGGGCATGGTAACAGCCGCGCCATAGCCTGCGACGGCCCCCATCGCGAAGGCGACGGTTTGCGGTTGGGGCGTATGCACGAGGTGCAGCTCGGCGCCGTATTTGTCCGCCAGATCGCAAGCCATGCGCAACGCTCTTTTCGAAGTGTCCGATCCATCCACACCGACGACGATATTGCTAAACATGTCCATCTCCTATCTGATTGGCAGGCCTATTATAGGCGATGCACAGCGCTGCAGGGTTGATCCACATCAAGACTGCTCAAATTGAAGAAGGCAGGCCATGAAACGATCCACAATCAACACACTCATTCAGGAGGCAGATGCGTTTCTGCGCGGCTTTGGCGTGGTCCTGCCGCCCTTTGCCTATCTTTCCCCGGACGAGATGGTGGCGGATGCGGCGCGCATGCAGGGCGTCATCGGGGCGCGGCTTGGCTGGGACATCACCGACTATGGCGAGGGCAGGTTCAACGAGATGGGGCTCTTTCTCTTCACCCTGCGCAATGGCACCCTGCGCGAGGCGAAAGCAGGCGGCGGCATGTGCTATG
>JBCCUH010000035.1:0-11989 GCA_039197405.1 Pseudomonadota bacterium | reverse complement strand
ATATCCCCGATTTGCACCCGTGGTTTCCGCGGTCTGCATCATGCTGTGCATGCTCATGTGAGTCTCCGAATTACTGCTCGGGGCTCAAAATGCAGGATATTTCCAAATATTCAGTTAAAGATAGAAAACTGTTATTTATCAAAAGTTTGCGAAATCTGCGCGATCATCTCGCGAAAGCGGTCCGGGGCGGTGATCTGCCCCGTGACCCATTGATAGAGATCCTGGTCATTCTCGTGCAACAGCGCGTCATAAGTGTCCAGGTCACCCGGCGACATGCCGGCCAGCCGGGCATCGGCGAATGCCGACAGCAGGATATCCATCTCTTTGATGCCGCGCCGCATGGAACGCATCCTGAGGCGTTTCAGCCGATCTGATGCGGTTTCCGCCATCACTCGGCTTTCAGCATCAACCGGACCTGTTTTTCCAGGCGTGCAAGGCGTTCTGCGGAATGGGTGATTACCACACGCAGCTCGCGCATTTCGCTCAGGATCGCCTCGCCGCCCTCACCGATTTCGCTGTGGGTCGGCGCCTCAAGACCCTCGCCTTCGCCGCTGAGCAGCCAGACGATCGACACCCCCAGAATACCGGCGATCATCGACAGGCGATTGGCGCGCGGTTCGGAGATATCCTGTTCCCAAGCGCGCAGGGTGCTGGGCTTGATGCCCAGACGCCGGGCAAGCTGGGCCTGTGTCATCCCGGTCTGTTCGCGCGCGGCGCCCAGACGATCACCGAAAGTGGCCGTTTCCGGGCCATACCAGTCTTCAAGAGCCATATCAGCGCCGGGGGTCAAAGCTTGTTCAGTCATTGCCAGTCCTTTTCAAATTGGAAAGTCGCACCACCGCCAAACAGCCTGCTTGATCGAGGATCGCGCGCACCCTAAGAGGAGCAAGGCATCTTTGCAATTCGGAGACCGACATGACCCTTCTTTCTGCGACATTAGCACGCGTGAAACCATCGCCCACAATCGCGGTGACGACGAAAGCGCAGGAGCTGAAGGCCGCCGGTCGCGATGTGATCGGTCTTGGCGCGGGCGAGCCGGATTTCGACACGCCGCAGAACATCAAGGATGCGGCAATGCGGGCGATTGCCGAAGGCAAGACGAAATACACCGCCGTTGACGGTATCCCCGAGCTGAAGCAGGCGATCTGCGCCAAATTCGCGCGCGAGAATGAGCTGAATTTCGAGCCGGCCCAGGTCAGTGTTGCCAGCGGCGGCAAGCAGATCCTTTACAATGCGCTGATGGCGACAATGAATGAGGGTGACGAGGTGGTGATCCCCGCCCCCTATTGGGTCAGCTATCCCGACATGGTGCTGCTTGCTGGCGGCACGCCGGTGATCGCAGAGGCTTCCAGCCAGACCGGTTACAAGCTGACACCCGATCAGCTTGAAGCGGCGATCACACCCAACACCAAATGGTTCATCTTCAACTCGCCTTCCAACCCAACCGGCGCTGGCTACACGCGCGATGAGCTGAAGGCGCTGACGGATGTGTTGATGCGCCATCCGCATGTCTGGGTGATGACCGACGATATGTATGAGCATCTGGCCTATGATGATTTTGAGTTTGTCACCCCGGCGCAGGTCGAGCCGCGTCTGTACGAGCGCACGCTAACCTGCAACGGCGTCTCCAAGGCCTATGCGATGACAGGCTGGCGGATCGGGTATGCGGCCGGTCCTGCAGAGTTGATCGCCGCCATGCGCAAGATCCAGTCGCAAAGCACCTCCAACCCCTGCACTATCAGCCAATGGGCCGCGGTCGAGGCGCTGAACGGGCCGCAGGACTATCTGGCGGAAAACAATCAGATTTTCGTGCGCCGCCGCAATCTGGTTGTCGAGATGCTCAATGCCATCGAAGGCATGGAATGCCCGGTGCCGGAGGGCGCGTTTTATGTCTACCCGACCATTCGCGGCCTGATCGGCAAGACCACCAAGGGCGGTGTGGTGATCGAAAACGATGAGATATTCGCCACCCAGTTGCTGGAAGACACCGGGGTTGCGGTTGTCTTTGGTGCGGCCTTTGGCCTGTCTCCTGCCTTCCGGGTCAGTTACGCAACGTCAGATGATGCTTTGCAAGAAGCGTGCAAGCGCATACAAGAGTTCTGTGCAGGGTTGAGTTAAATCTGGGAAACGGGGCAGCGGTGACATGAGTGGGTCTTTGCCGGACTACTATTTCCGGGTGCGCGAGAATGGCGCGCTCGTTTTTCGGGTCGATACCGAAAACAGGCAGCGCAGGATCGAAATGGATCAGATCGCCTCGGTCAATATACGCAACGGCGAGATAAAGCCTCAGGGCGACCGGGTGCTCAGCGACGAAGACCTAGAGCGTATCCACGCATGGATGCAAGAACGCACCGAGATCCTGGCGGCGCGCGACATGGACGATATTCACCGGGCGGTGGACTATCTGAACCTGACTGCGCAATGGGCGCAGGCGCGGGCCACTGACGAACAGCTGGATGCGGTGACGGATGATCTGTTGCTGACCATGCATGACCTGCGGTCGGTTCTGGTGCGCAAAAAGGCGGACCGTATTCTCAAGAAGCCGGACCGTGGATGACGAAAGAGGTTGTCCATTTTTACAAAACCTGGGCGCCCGAGTTGTCGCGCCGGTTTGACGACATCTCTTCGGCCCGTCTTTATGCCCCGTTGAGCGAATGGCTTCCCAATACCCCGTCCCGCGTGCTGGACGTGGGCGCAGGCACCGGGCGGGATGCGCGCTGGTTTGCGACCCTGGGCCATGATGTCATTGCGGCCGATCCGGTTCCCGAGTTGCGCACGGCGCAGGAGGTTGCATGGGTGACCGCCGCGTTGCCAGAGCTTGACGGCCTTGAAGGCCCGTTCGATCTGATAACGCTCAGTGGCGTCTGGCATCACATCGCGCCGGGCATGCGCGACGCTGCCATGGCGCGGCTGGCCGCATTGACCGCCACGCAGGGCCGGTGCCTGATATCGTTGCGAGAGGGACCAGCAAGCAATCCAGGCACGACCTGGCCTGCCCCGGTGCCGCAGACCAGTGCTCTGGCCACCGGCGCCGGATTTACCCTGTCGGCGATCATTGCAACCTCGCCGCAACAGGCGCGCAACCGTGACGCGGGCGTGCGTTTTACCTGGCTTGCCCTCACACGCCAGTGACAACGCTTTGAGCGTCCGCTTCAGCAGGTGGCTTCGAGCGCCCGACGGTTGGTGCCAGACGCCAGAAACGGCGCATCATCAACAGCCCCGCAAAGGCTAGTCCGATGGCCAGTCCGGCCCAGATGCCTGCGCCGCCAAAGCCCATGGGAAACCCCAGAACATAAGAGATTGGCACGCCCACGATCCAATAGCTGAAGGCAGCGTAGATCATCGGCATCTTGGTGTCCTGCAACCCACGCAGCAGCCCCAGCGCCATGACCTGCGCTGCATCCACCAGTTGAAAGACACCGGCCATGAACAGCAGTAGCGCGCCCAGCACGAGGATCCTGGCCAGTTCCGGCTCGTCTGGATCGAGGAACAGCAAGATCAACGGCTCGGGGATGGTGACGAACACCGCGATGGTCAACAAGGCGAAAGCCATCGACAGGGCAATCGCCACGACAGCACCATCCTGAATGCCGCGGGCATCCCCGTGCCCGAAAGCGTTGCCGGTGCGAATGGTCGCGGCATTGGACAGGCCAAGGTGGATCATGAAAGTTGCGCTTGCCAGGTTGAGAGCGATGCCATGCGCGGCCAGCGGTATTGTGCCCAGCCAGCCCATCATGATGGTTGAGGCCGCAAAAAGCCCCACCTCGGCGAGCATGGTAAAGCCGATGGGCACCCCAAGCCGCGCGACCAGAAAGAACACCTCCCAATCCGGGCGCCAGACCCGTGTGAGCAAGGCGTGTTCGGGGATGACTTTCAACGCATAGCCCAGGACCATGCCCAGCGAGACAAACTGCACGATCACTGACGCGATGGCGGACCCGGCCAGACCCAGTTCAGGCGCGCCCCAGGTGCCGAAGATCAGCGCGTAATTCAGAAACGCATTGAGTATGGCTGCGGTCAGCGTCACCCACAGGACCACCTGCGTGCGTCCCAGCCCGGCCAGATAGGACTTGAGCACCATGACCCCAAGCGCCGGGATGATCCCCCAACCGGCAATCCGCAGATAGACCTGCACATCCGCGGCAATCTGCGGCTCCTGCCCGATCATCAGCATCACAGGTTCCGACCACCAGAACACCGGCATCACGGCGCAGGCGTAAATGGCGGACATCCACAGCCCCATCCGCGTAGTGCGGCGCACCTGCGTGTCATCCCCCTGCGCAATCTGGCTGGCCACCAGCGGCATCACCGCCTGTGCAAAGCCAGAGCCGAAGATGAACATGACAAAGAAGAACGTGCCCGCAACCACCACCGCCGCCAGGCTTTCAACCGAGTACCAACCCAGCATCACCGTGTCGGTCATGGTGATGGCAAACTGCGCCAGATGGCCACCGATCAGCGGCAGTCCAAGACGCAGGATGGACGTCAGATGCGCGCCGCAGCTTTGGCGCGCCCGGGTGTTGGATGACATTTCAGACATGCCTCAGCTTTGGCGCAACTAGCCGAGCGCGGCAAGGGTCATTTGCGTGGCCAGCGCGGCAACCACTGCGCCTGCTGCGCATTGCAGAAGGGCAGAGGCGCGGGCAACCCGTGCACTGCCTTGCAGGGATTGCATGGCATTGCGGCGCAAAAACACCGTGCCAAGCGCAACGGCCACGGTAATGCTGGCAGTGCCCAGCCCCATGACAAAAGCGCCCAGCACGCCGGCTGCGAAGATACCCATGCTCCAGGTGATGATCAGCAGAAACAGCGCGCCGGTACAGGGGCGGATGGCAACTGCGCCCACCACGGCAGCAGCATCCGTCCAGCTGGTGACGGCAGCGGCTTCTTCCACGCTGGGACCATGGGCATGGCCGCAGGTGCCGCATATCTCGCCATCTTGTGCATGATCATGATCATGGGTGTGGGCGTGCCGCAGCGCGCGGATCGCACGCAGCCCGCGCCAGAGCAGCCAAAGCCCGACCAGCGCGATCGCTGCTGTGCTGGCCGGCGCGAGCCATGCCTCAGCGGCCTGCGTCATCTGAGTGCGGGTCCAGCCGAAGATCAGGACGCCCGCGCCCACCAAAGCCACCGCAGAGGCGGCCTGCGCCAGCGAGGATGCCAGCGCAAGCCCGGTCAGCTTCCATGCTGTAAACCGCGCGGCCAGACCATAGCCACCGATGACCAGCTTGCCGTGACCGGGACCTGCTGCGTGAAAAAAGCCGTAGGCAAAGCAGAGTGTCATGAGCGAAATCATCGCGCCAGTGTCTCCACGCTTCAGCGCCCGGAGATAGCCCGCCATCGCCTGCTGTGCTTCTGCCTGACCTGCTGCCGCCCATTGCCCCAGCGCAGTCGCACCGCCAAACCCCCAGAGCCATATCGAGGTCAGCAGGGCCACGGCCAGGCAGGCCAGCAGGATCAGCCGCATGCGATCACAGCGGTATCGGCGTAAAGATGTCCCAGTTTCACATCGAGGAAGATATCATCGGAGGTTTGCTCCTTGATCAGCCGGGCCACCTCGCTTTCAGCCGTGTTCTGATCCGCAGGCCGAATTCGCACCGCGCAGGGTGCCGGGATCTCGATCCCACCGTCCTGGCTGTAGGAGACATAGTAAGTCGGGTCATATTGGCGGATCTGCAGACCTTCGGCGGCCACCGGCGGAATGGCCCGCTTGTGCGTGGCGATGATCTTGCCACCCTTCACAGCGATATCATGCGGGATCGGGCGCGGCATCTCGATCTTGGTACCATCGGCAGCGTTGAGGTAAAGATCGCCCTCGAAGCCTACGGGCCATTCGATCAGATCGAACCCCATGAGCCTGTCCAACTCGGCCTCGGTTAGTTGCCCGTCCGCATCGCGATCCAGCCCCATGTCCTCGAAAATGAGAAGCGAGAAGAAATCATCATATTCCCAGGTCATAGTCACGCCGGTCACTCGCCGGGCATCATCGAGATCGAACACCATGGTGGTGGTGACGAAAACATGCGGATGGCTGCCCAGTGCTGTGGCGCCCAGCGCAAGGCATGACGCCAGCGCAATCGTTTTCTTTGCCAAAAACCTCATGCGGAATAGATAAATCAACAGGCTCCATACGCAAGAGAGACCATGGATGATGGCTGATTTTTCCACACTGATCGCAGATGCCCGGCAATTCTTCGCCGAGCTTGAAGACAATAACACCAAGGCGTGGTTCCATGCCAACAAGGCCACATATGAGGCCAGGCTGAAGACCCCGGCGCTGGAGTTGCTGCAGATCATGTCCGCAAAAGTCGCGGAGCTGGCGGGCGGCGAGGTGACCACAAAGCTGTTTCGCGCCCATCGTGATGTGCGATTTTCCAAGGACAAGAGTCCCTACAATCTGCATTTGCACATGCTCTGGTCGCCGCAGGGCGCAGGAGCGCAACCTGCGTTTTTCTTCGGTGTCGCGCGGGATTACGCGACCGCGGGCGGCGGGTTGATGGGGTTCGACAAGGCGCAGCAAAGCGATTGGCGCGCGTTTGCAGCGGAACGTGAAGGGGCACGGCTGCAGGGCAAACTGGACGCGCTTGTGGCTGCTGGCGCGCGCATGGACCCGCCGGAGCTGAAACGCGTGCCCGCGCCTTACCCCGCCGATCACCCGCAGGCGGATCTGCTGCGCCGTAAATCCTGCACGATCTGGATGCCGCTGGAGCAAACGCAGGACCTGCCCGGCGCGCTGAGCCAGGTGTTCACGCAGATCAATCCCGCGCTGGATGATCTGCGCGCGTTTTTGTGACGCTTCGATGCAGCGCGCGCCAAATTTAGACTAAATTTGGAGCGCGCCACTTGGTGGCAGGCGTTATGCCTTGCGTGTCGCCGGGTGCAGGGACGTACCCAGTATATGCGAGCTGTCATGCAACACATGCGCGGCGCCACCTACGATCAGCGGATCAGGCGCGCCGACGACATCCAGGTCCTTGCCGGGGTAATCCAGAGAGGCCAGGAAATGCCGCATGCAGCCAAGCCGGGCGCGTTTCTTGTCGTTGGATTTCACCACAGTCCAGGGGGCATCGGCGGTGTCGGTATAAAAGAACATCGCCTCCTTGGCTTCGGTATATTCATCCCATTTATCAAGCGAAGCCTTGTCAATCGGCGAGAGTTTCCAGCGTTTCAGCGGATCGGTCGCCCGGCTGTCAAAGCGGCGCTTCTGTTCGTCTTGCGTGACTGAGAACCAGTATTTGTAAAGGCGGATTCCCGACCGTGTCAGCATGCGTTCCAGCTCTGGCGTCTGGCGCATGAACTCCAGATAATCGCCCGGCTCGCAAAAACCCATGACACGCTCAACGCCGGCGCGGTTGTACCAGCTGCGGTCATAGAGCACCATTTCGCCGCGGGTCGGCAGATGTTCGATGTAGCGCTGGAAATACCACTCGCCCTGCTCTTTTTCCGACGGTTTGTTCAGCGCCACGACGCGCGCAGCACGCGGGTTGAGATGTTCGGTAAAGCGTTTGATCGTGCCGCCCTTGCCCGCCGCATCGCGCCCTTCGAAGAGCAGCACGAATTTCTGCCCCGTCTCCTGGCCCCAATGCTGAACCTTCAACAGCTCGGCCTGCAGTCTGGCCTTGATGTCTTCATATTCTCCGCGCGGCATCTTATCCTTATAGGGGTAGCCGCCTTGCTCGAATTTCATCGTTTCGGTGACAGTGATCTTTTCCGCCGGTGCAGTCGCCATAAGACATCCTTTGCAAATTAAGGTGAATTTGCCGCCTCTTAAGCCCTGTGCCGCCGCGTCGTCCTTGATCCCTGTCAAACTGGCATCACTATCATTTCATGTGGTGCTAACTGGCACATATGGGAGAATGTGACGCATGAAACATCTGATGACTGCCGCCTTTGTGGCGCTGACTGCGGGGGCCGTGATGGCTGAGAACCGAATTGACACGATCCGCCCCGATGCCCCGGAATTGGCCGCCTATGGCCCGCATACTGTTGGCGTGCGCAGCTTCGATCTGGTGAACCCCGGTCAGATCGACATTGTGAACACCACCGCAGAGACCGCCCCGACCTATGATCGCCCCCTGACCGTCGAGGTCTGGTATCCTGCCGCCGCAGGAACAGAACCCGGCGGCACCTACGAGAACGTACCGCTGCGGGCGCCGCAGGTGAAAGTCAGCCTGCAAGGTCGGGCCGTGCGCGATGCCGCTCCGGCGGCAGAGGGGCGCTTTCCGCTGATCGTCATCAGCCATGGCTATCCCGGCAACCGCTTTCTAATGGCGCATCTGGGCGAAAATCTGGCCTCCAAGGGTTATGTGACGGTCTCGATCGATCACACGGACAGCACCTATTCGGATCAGAATGCCTTTGGCTCTACCCTGCTGAACCGGCCGCTGGATCAGGATTTCGTGGTGGAAACCTTTGCGGATTTCTCCAGCGTCTCGCCTGAGCTTGCCGCGATCATCGACGGCGAGACCGTCGGCGTCATCGGCTATTCCATGGGCGGCTATGGCGCGCTGATTTACGGTGGTGCAGGCGTCACGCAAGCCTCGACCGAATATCCCTGGGGCACACCAAACGGGCTATTGCAACGGCATTTGGAAGGTTCGGACAGCCATGCTGAGATGCCCAATGAGCGGGTCAAAGCGATGATCTCCATCGCGCCCTGGGGCAAGAACGCGGGCTTCTGGAGCGCCGATGGCCTTGCCGGTTTTTCCAAACCCCTGATGCTGATCGCAGGATCGGTCGATGACGTCTCTATCTATTCCGCCCTGCGCGCCATCTTTGACGAAACGACGAACACGCATCGCCATTTGCTTACCTTTCAGAACGCCAATCACAACGCCGGCGCGCCGATGCCTGCCCCGAAAGAAAGCTATGCGATGGTCGATGGCTTCGATTTTCCGCCCTTTGAGCATTACGCCGATGCGGTCTGGGACAACGTGCGTATGAACAATATCACCCAGCATTTCGCCACGGCCTTCATGGATCTGCATCTGAAGAACGATCTTGAAAAAGTGGCCTATATCGATCTGATACCGGATGCGGCGGATGGGGTTCATGACATTGGCGAGGATGGCAAACCTTCGGAGAAACACACCTACTGGGAGGGCTTTGCCCCCAGAACTGCGGCCGGTCTGATGTTTGAAAGCAAACACGCAGGCGAGTAAACCGGAATGTGAAAGGACCGCCCCATGCAAACGCGATGGTTTGAGGTCAAGGGCAACCGCTTTTTCGCGCGCACATGGGGCGATCCGGCCTTGCCGCCTTTGCTGATGCTGCATGGGTTTCCCGAGTATTCCGGGGCTTGGGAAGACCTGGCGATTGCGCTTTGTGACCGGTTTTACTGTGTGGCGCCGGACCAGCGCGGTTATGGCGAGAGTTACTGCCCGCCGCAGGTGGAGGCCTATCGCACAGGTGTGCTTGCAGCGGATATGGCAGGCGTCATTGAAGAGCTGGGCGCGCCCTGCGCCGTGCTGGGCCACGACTGGGGCGCGGCCACGGCCTATGGGCTGGCGATGTTCTTTCCGGATATGGTGAGCCGCTTGATCATCCTCAACGGCGTGCATCCTGTGCCGTTTCAGCGGGCGATGGCCAGCGGCGGTGCGCAGTCGATTGCCTCGCAGTATATTCTGCGCCTGCGTGCAGAGGGGACGGAGACATGGCTGGCGCAGGGCGATTACGCCAAGCTACTGCAGCTTTTCTCGGCAAATATGGATCTGCGTTGGCTGACCGGGGGCAAACTGGCCGCTTACAAAGCAGAATGGTCAAAACCGGGGCGGATGACTGGCATGCTCAACTGGTATCGCGCCTCGCCCCTGCGCGTGGCCGCGCCAGGCGCTCCGATCACCGACTTGCCCGAATTTGATCCTGCGCGTCTGCAGGTGCGCTGCCCGCATCTGCTGGTCTGGGGCACGGGTGATACGGCGCTGTTGCCAGAAAGCCGCGCGGGGCTGGATGAGTTTGCTGCGGATTTGACAGTTGTCGAGATTGTTGGTGCCGATCATTGGCTGCATCATCAGGTGCCGCAGAACGTGGCGAAGGCGATCTTGTCCTGGCAGTAGCCTGCGTGCTGCAGCACGCAGGTCAAGGGGGGCTCTGCCCCCGCCGCTTTGCGGCTCCCCCGGAGTTTTCCGGCAAGATGAAGGGGCGGTCAGACCGACAGCGCAACGATGCGGCTGACATGGGTAAGCGAGCGGCCGGATTGATCCATCCATGTATTGAAGGCCTCCTGCGTGGCGGCGAGCGCCTTTTTTGATGAGGGTGCTTTGTCCACGACGCCTTCCGCCACCAGCCGCGCGACCACGTCTTTGGTCAGGATAAAGCTGTCTTTGCCCATCAGGCGCAGCCCATACTGCCCGGTGGTGCCGCCGAGGCGGTTGCCCTCTGTCTTCATCAGCGCCAGAAGGCCGATGAAATCGCGCGGGTCCCAGCCGCCGATAACTTTACCTGCGCCGCCATCGGCGCGCAGCCCTTGCAGAAAGACCGCATTGTCGCGCACCGCCTCGATCTTGGCACCATAGCGCACGATGCGCCTGTCCTGCACCAGGTCATCGAACCACGCGTCATTCATCATCGCGCAGCGATCTATGTCAAAGTCGTGAAACGCCGCCTCGAACCCCTGCCACATGGCGTCCACAACCTTCCAATTGAAGCCCGCGCAAAAGACCATGCGGGTGAACATGCTGAGCCAGCGATCCTCGGGCACGCTTTGCAAGGGCGCTTGATCCGGCGAATTGCCGATCTTGCCGTCCAGGGCGGCCCCTTGGCGCGCCTTGGCGATTGCGTGGATTTCATCGAAATGACGCATATTCGGACCCTTCCCCACCCTTGATTGCTCTGGCATAGTATGCGCCAACAAGAAAAGCGTGAAGAGCAGCTGCCATGTCCGACCTTTTGACCGCTCACGAGCCGACTGATTACGATGCCTCCTCGATTGAGGTGCTGGAAGGTCTGGAGCCAGTCCGCAAACGCCCGGGCATGTATATCGGGGGCACCGATGAGCGTGCCCTGCACCATCTGGTGGCCGAGATTCTGGACAACTCCATGGACGAGGCGGTGGCGGGGCACGCCAACCGCATCGAGGTGGAGCTACACGCCGATTACGCGATCACAATCCGCGACAACGGGCGCGGCATTCCGATTGATCCGCACCCCAAGTTCCCGGACAAATCCGCGCTGGAGGTGATCCTCTGCACGCTGCACGCGGGCGGTAAGTTTTCGGGCAAGGCCTATGAGACTTCCGGCGGTCTGCACGGGGTTGGCGCGTCGGTTGTGAACGCTTTGAGCGATTCCATGGTCGTGCAGGTCGCGCGGGGCAAGGAGCTTTTTGAGCAACAGTTTTCTCGCGGCGTCCCGCTCTCGGGCGTCGAGAAGCTCGGCGCGGCGCCCAACCGGCGCGGCACCACTGTCACCGTCCACGCAGATGAGCAGATCTTCGGCAAGCACCGCTTTAAACCAGCAAGGCTGTTCAAATCTATTCGCTCCAAAGCCTATCTTTTCTCCGGCGTGGAAATTCGCTGGAAATCGGAGATCGACGATGGTGAGACACCCACCAGCGCCACCTTCCACTTCCCTGGCGGTCTGGCAGACTACCTGACAGAAAGCCTCGGCAGCGCTTCCACCTATTCGGAAAAACCGTTCTCGGGCGTCGTGGACTTCAAGGACAAGTTCAACGCGCCAGGCAAGGTGGAGTGGGCGATCAATTGGACCCCCTCGCGCGATGGCTTCATCCAGTCCTACTGTAACACGGTGCCAACGCCCGAAGGCGGCACCCATGAGGCAGGCTTTTGGGCGGCGATCCTCAAAGGTATCCGCGCTTATGGCGAGCTGGCCAACAACAAAAAGGCCGCGACGATCACGCGTGATGATCTGATCACGGGCGGTTGCGCGCTGGTCAGTTGCTTTATTCGTGAGCCGGAATTCGTGGGACAGACCAAGGACCGGCTGGCCACAGTCGAGGCGCAGAAATTCGTCGAAGGCGCAGTGCGCGATCACT
>JBCCUH010000034.1:0-12091 GCA_039197405.1 Pseudomonadota bacterium | reverse complement strand
GGGCACTGCAACACCTGCGACGCCGATCAGGGCAGTCACACGGTCTGCGCGGTCATGACAGCGGAATTTCTAGCCTATTCCAAATATGTGGGCAATGACCTAAGCACGCCGCGCCCCGAGTTTGGCTTTGCCGGTCTCAAACCCGGCGACAGCTGGTGCCTGTGCGCAGCGCGCTTCCTGCAGGCCCATGACGAAGGCTGCGCACCGAAGGTGCATCTGGCGGCCACGCACAAACGCGCACTCCAGATCGTACCAATTGAAATACTGGAGCACTATGATGCCAAACCCTGATCCTGCCGCCGCCGTCATGGGCGCGCTTGTCGCCGATGCCGCTGCCATGGGGCTGCATTGGCTTTATGATCCGGCCCGCATTGCCGAAATTGTCGGCGATGGCTCTGCCGCATTTATTCCGCCGGACCCGGCACATTACGAAAACACGCCTGCCTATTTCGCCCATGGGGCGCGCGCCAACGGTCAGTTCAGCCAATATGGCGAGGTGCTGATGCTGGCGGTCCGCTCTATCGCCAGACAGGGCGCATTCAAGACAGAGAGCTTCCAGCAGGACTACGCCACCCATTTCGGGGCGGGCGGCACCTATCAGGGTTATATCGACCGGCCCACGCGCGGCACGTTGGAAAACCTTGCGGCAGGCCAAACCAACCCGTCGGGCGTGGACGACGATCAGCATCCGGCCATTGCCACCCTTCCAGCCGTTGTCGCATGGGATCCCGGTCGCGCGATGCTCGATGCGCATATGCGAGACGCCATTTCCGTGACCAATGTGAATGACACCGCCACACGCTACGGCCTGCGCTTTGGCCATTGCCTTGCCGATGTCCTGTCCGGGCAGCCACTGCGCGCCGCGCTGCAAACCGCTGCAAAAGACATGGACGATCTTACTGCCGCGCTTGAAACCGCAGAGACGGATCCGGTCGCCTATGGTGCCGTCACCGAACGCGCCTGCCATCTGCCGCAGGGCATGCCGCTTAGCTTTCATATCTTGGCCAACACCGCATCCTATGCGGAAGCTGTTGAAACCAACATCCGCGCGGGCGGCGACAGCTGCGGGCGCGCGATCATCATCGGCGCTTTGGCGGGCGCGGCCTATGGCGCCGATGCCATCCCGATGGACTGGACCCTTTCCCTGCAGGATGCAGCTGAAGTCTGGAGCGCCGTTCAGGCGCTTTAGGGCGTGTCTGCATTTGCAAGCGCACCCCCTAACACCGGCAAATCCCCTTCGATCACTATATTGCGATAAAAAAATTGTCCGCTGGTTCGAATAAAAAAGCGACCTACAGTGTTCCCCGATTACCAAGACACGCAGCACCGAGGCCTGCGTGCGCTCAACTGGAAAGGTATTTGAATATGAAAACCGTTGCGACACTTTCTTCCGCTGCCCTGGCCCTTGCCCTTAGCTTTGCCCTGCCGCACGCGGCCTTTGCCAAGGACGAAACCCCTCCAGCGACAAAGACCTGCTCAAGCGGCAAGGTGCTGGACAAGGCCACCAACAAATGCGTGCGCACCAGCAGCAATGAGATCAACGATGACGAACGCTATGAAGCTGTGCGCGAATACGCCTATTTCGGCGATTACACCGGCGCGCTGAGCATCCTGGCCAGCTTTGAAAATCAGACCGATCCGCGCATGTTCAACTACTACGGGTTCATCAACCGCAAGCAAGGCAACATGGATGCTGCCATGGAGTATTACGCCAAGGCGCTGACCATCAATCCTGATTACATCCTGGCCCGTGCCTATATGGGTCAGGGACTGGCGGCTGAAGGTGATCTGGCAGGCGCGCGCGCGCAGCTGGCCGAGATCCGCACCCGCGGCGGGCGCAATACCTGGGCCTATACATCGCTCGCGATGGCGCTGCGCGGTGTGCAGACCAACTACTGATCCGATCCGGGTGCGGGCACCAATGGGTCCTGCATCAGATCATCTATGAACAGGCTGAGCAGCTGCGCGCGGCTGCTCACGCCGGACTTGCGATAGATCGCGTTGGTCTGCGCCTTGATCGTGCCCTGCGACGTTGCCCGAAGATCCGCGATCTCAGCCGTGGTCATCCCTTTGACCAGAAACAGCGCGACGTCTTTTTCCGCAGGGGTCAGCCCCCAGTCAGAGAAACGCTGCTGGATCACCTCGTTGAAAGCGCCGGAGGCGATCTGCAATTGCTCTTCCAGCTGCACATGCCGCGCCCGCATTCTGCGCAGCAGTTGCACCCCAAGCACCGCCCCGAGGATCAGCCCCAGCGCAGCACCCAACTCCAGCAGCTCGCGGGTTTGCCAGCTGATCGGCGCGGCCCGTGCGCCAAGCACGGTCAGCACGATATCGGACACGAAGAAAATGGCGCAAACGACTTGCAGGGCAACAATAAGCCCGAAGACGCCACGCGTCGTCATCGCGATGGCCCTCCAGCGCCGCCCTGACCGCCACCTTGACCGCCGCCAGGTCCAGAGCCCGGACCACCGCGTCCGGCATCCGGGCCGCGACCTGGCGTCTCGGGCCGCGCAGCGCCCGCATCTGTGCGCGTAGGCGGACGGCCCTCCGGCGCAGGCCGGTCCAGAATGCGCACAGACCCGCCCTCGGCAGAGGTCTCCATAAAGTCGCGCAGGATTTCACCGGTGCGCGGGTTCACAATGATCTCGCGCGTTTGCAGACCCGTGGTCGCCAGAAACCGCAATCGCCCAAGCCAGGTGCGCGACATTTGCACCTGCTCATAACCCTGGGCACGCAGCTGCGCCGCAATATCTTCGGCCACGGATTGCGCGGTCAGCGGCGTGCTTGCCGCAAGTGTCAGGACCAGCGCCAGATACAATCGAGACACCATGATCTGTCCTTTCAAACGAAAAGGCATGTGCTGCCGGGATAGCGGACAGCACAGGCAAGGTGCAAGGTGCGGGCGCGGCATGTAGGAACGGAAAGGACCGCGCCCGCTGAGGCCAGAACGCAGGCGGGGGTTAGCCGCGTTCTGTGTCCGGGGCAGGACGATCCCCGGAGTCTGGTCGATCGGGGCGGTCAGGACGATCTGGGCGATCAGAGCCATCACCCCGGTCTGGCCGGTCGCCGCCCTCGCCTGCGCCACCACCGCGCGGGCCGCGCTCGGGCAGGTCGACACCAGCAGCCTCCGCCGCATCCCGCACATAATCGCGGAAACTGCCATCGGTCTCGGGATCAAAACTTTCGCGCAGCCCTTGAACGAAATCCCGCACGGCTGACCGATCTTCACGGCTTGGCGGCGCATCCACCGCCTCGCCCGACCGGCGGTCAAAGAAAATTTCTACTGTCTCACCGCCGCTGGTGCCCGTGGCACGCACGAAATTGCGGCTTTGATAGATCACCAGGTCTTCCACCCCGGCAGACTGCAGATTGGCGGCCACGGTATCTGCGGTGCTTTGCGCGAAAAGCGGTGTGGACAAGGCCGCGGCAACAAAAGCGATAGGGATCATTCGGCTCATTTGGTCAACTCCTTTTTGGAACCTTGATGTACTTTCGATCTGCAGCATCCGGACGCTGCGCAATATGGGCCACAGGGTTAGATCGCTGTCTGTCCATCACCGGATTACGCGCCTATACCTGAGGTTTATGCCGCTTTCGCCGTCACACGCATTGACGCGCAGGCAGGCCAATCGCATGCTGCGCCCCATTGAGGCCGTCAAACGAAAGCTGCCAATCCCCGTGACCGCGACCGACCCCTTCCGCCATCACCCGGAACTGCGTGACAAGATCAAACCGGCTGAGCTGTGCTTTTTCCGCGACCTGGACATGGAGGTTCTGGATCAGCAACTGATGGACGCAGGCTATCCCAGGGACTGGCGCACACCCTGCGCAATCCGGGAACGGAACAGGCAGGATTTTCTGCAGGCCCATATGGACCGGGATCTCTGGGTCTTTGCTTATGGATCGCTAATGTGGGATCCGGGGATAGAGTTCGCAGAAGTCCGCAAGGCCCATTGCGAAGGCTATCAGCGGTGCTTTTGCCTTTGGGATGAAGGCGGGCGCGGCTCGCCAGAGGCACCGGCCCTGATGCTGGCCATCGACGACGGGGCCGAATGCGAAGGGCTGGCCTACCGCATCGACGCCAGCAAGCTCGATCACGAAACCTTCGTGCTCTTCCGCCGCGAAATGATCGCAGAGGCCTATCGTCCCACCTGGATGCCGCTGACCACCGCGGATGGCACCATCACCGCGCTTGGCTTTGTCGCCAATCACGACAATGAACGTATTCGCCCCGATCTGACGCTGTCCCAGCAAGCGAGCATGATCGCCGTGGCCACAGGGCTGTTGGGCAGCAACTTTGACTATCTGTCAGACACCTGTGATCATTTGCAACTGCTGGGCATCACCGATCCTTATCTGACCGAGCTTATTGCGCAGACCATTGCAGCACGGGCCAAAGCCGACCTTAAAAACGCATAAGGCGCGCATCGATTAAATGCGCGCCCTGCATTGAAACTGCGTCGAGTTTTACTCGAAAACGCGCCCTTCGGGACCGGACATGTCAAAGCCAAGGTGCCGCGCGACCGAGAAGATATCCTTGTCACCGCGCCCGCACATATTCATCACCAGCAAATGATCTTTCGGCAGATCCGGCGCGATCTTCATCACATGGGCCAGTGCATGGCTGGGCTCCAGCGCGGGGATGATCCCCTCCAGCTGGCACGACAGCTGGAAAGCGTCCAGAGCTTCGCGGTCGGTGATCGACACATATGAGGCGCGGCCAATCTCATGCAGCCAGGCATGTTCGGGACCGATACCCGGATAATCAAGACCTGCTGAGATGGAATAGCCTTCAAGGATCTGACCGTCATCATCCTGCAGCAGATAGGTACGGTTGCCATGCAGCACGCCCGGGCGCCCACCGGTGAGAGAGGCGCAATGCTCCATCTTGGCATTCACGCCCTTGCCGCCTGCTTCCACCCCGATGATGTTGACGCTCTGGTCGTCAAGAAACGGAAAGAACAGCCCCATCGCGTTCGAGCCACCGCCGATGGCCGCAATCACCGTATCGGGCAAACGCCCCTCGGCTGCATCAAGCTGGGTGCGCACCTCCTTGCCGATGATGCTCTGGAAATCACGCACCATCGCCGGATAGGGATGCGGGCCAGCGACCGTGCCGATGCAGTAAAACGTATCGCGCACATTGGTCACCCAATCGCGCAGCGCATCATTCATCGCGTCCTTAAGTGTGCCGCGCCCGGACGTCACCGGCACCACTTCCGCACCCAAAAGCTTCACGCGGAACACATTCGGCGCCTGCCGCTCTACATCATGCGCGCCCATGTAAACGACGCACTTCAGACCGAATTTGGCGCAGACCGTCGCCGTTGCCACGCCGTGCTGGCCAGCGCCGGTTTCCGCGATGATGCGGGTCTTACCCATTCGGCGCGCCAGAATGATCTGGCCCAGCACGTTG
Organism: Pseudomonadota bacterium; assembly: GCA_039197405.1. GTDB lineage: Bacteria > Pseudomonadota > Alphaproteobacteria > Rhodobacterales > Rhodobacteraceae > Planktotalea. The sequence continues at coordinate 6,675 of JBCCUH010000034.1, read as the reverse complement.
TTGATCTTATGCGCGCCCGTGTGATTAAGCTCATCGCGCTTGAGGTAGATTTTCGCGCCGCCCAAATGGTTCGTCAGACGATCAGCATAATAAAGCGGGCTGGGACGGCCAACGTAATGCGTCCACAGATCGTTCATCTCGGCCCAGAAACTGTCGTCCGTCTTGGCCTTTTCATATTCCTCTTCAAGGCTGAGAATGAGGGGCATCAGCGTCTCGGAGACGAACCGACCACCGAAATCACCAAACCTGCCGTTTTCATCCGGGCCGTTCATGAAGGAATTAAACAGATCGTCCATAGCGCATACTCCTCATCCGCCCATGGGATGTAGCGCCAAGGGCAGCGAGGGTAAAGCATCCATGGAGGTTTTGCGCGACCAGGCCATTGCCTGCATGCTGCAGCACGCAGGGGCGCTCCCGTCTCAGAGGTCCGTGACAGCTGCAGCAAAGGCTGCGATTTTCGCCGCCGATTTCACGCCCGGCGCGCTTTCAACACCTGATGAGACATCCAGCTGCCGTGCCCCGGTCAGGCGCACCGCCTCTGCCGCGTTTGCGGGGTCAAGCCCGCCTGCAAGCATCCAGGGCACATGCCACTCCCTGCCCGCCAGAAGCCGCCAATCAAACTGCAGACCATTGCCGCCGGGCAGCTCTGCCCCCTTGGGCGGTTTGGCATCCACAAGGATCTGATCGGCCACCGCCTCATAGTCGGCAATCTTCGGCACATCTTCGGCCCCGGCAATGCCCACGGCTTTCATCACCGGCAAGCCAAAGCGGCTCTTGATCTCGGCCACGCGCGCCGGGCTTTCGCTGCCGTGAAGCTGCAGCATGTCCAGCGGCACCGCACCCGTGATTGCGTCCAGCTCGGCATCGGAGGCATTCACCGTCAGCGCAACCTTGGCAATTCCCACAGGCACATCAACCGCAAGCGCGCGCGCGCGGTCGTGGCCCACATACCGGGGCGACTTTTCGAAGAAAACGAACCCCACGTAGCTGGCCCCGGCCTTGGCGCAGGCCACCACGTCACCGGGCTGCGTCAGCCCACAGATCTTCACCGCAACATGCGTCGGCGCACCTGCACCAGGGCTGACAAGAACCGGCATGGCGCGTCAGCTCGCGTCGTCCAGCAACGCGATGACCTCATCCTTGCCCTCGTGCTTTTCGCCTTTCAGACGCTTCAGCTCGCGGCGCATCCGGTCCATCTCGCGGCGCTGTGCAGCCGCTTCCGCGCGCTGGCGGTATTCGCGGATCCATTCCCAGAGAAAGCCGATCAGCAGGCCAATGGCCACACCGCCGAAGATCACCACGAAAAGCGGCATATCCGCCACCATGTTGAAATTGAGCAGGGCACCAAGGTCAGGCGGCAAAAGCTCCAGGCTGACCATCTGCCGGTTGGCAAGCGATATCGACACCAAAACCACCGCTATCGCGGCCAAAATCGCATACTTGATATAGCGCATGAGTTACTTTCCGTTCAGCCGGTCACGCAGCAGCTTGCCGGTCTTGAAGAAGGGCACATGTTTTTCTTCCACGGGCACGGATTCGCCAGTGCGCGGGTTACGTCCCACTCGCGCATCACGCTGCTTGACCGAGAACGCCCCGAAGCCGCGCAGTTCCACACGGTCACCCCGCGACATCGCGCCGGTGATTTCTTCAAAAACCGTGTTCACGATCCGCTCCACATCGCGTTGGTACAGATGCGGATTTTCATCGCTGAGCTTTTGAATGAGTTCAGAGCGTATCATGGCGCAAGGTATCCCCAAAGTCGGCCGCGGTCCGGGCCGCGTGCAGTATCCCACGACTATAGGAATTTTGCGGCGTGGCGAAAGGGTGAACAAAACATTCCGGCGCATTTCAGCACTTTGCCTGCCAAATTCACACCTGCTGGTGGCGGCTCGGGGCGTAAAGCCGGGCGGTTAGTCCCTGCTTTCAACCCCTTGAGCACAACCGATTCGGGCAAAGGAGGTCCTAGAAATCAAACAGGTCTTCCAGAAATCCGCCGCGCTTTTTCTTGCGGTATCCACTGTCCTGACGCGGCTCACGCGATGGCTGCGGCGGCGCCATGGCACCTGCGCTGCGCTCGATGATCTTGTCCAGCTCGCCCCGATCAAGCCAGACACCCCGGCATTGCGGGCAGTAGTCGATCTCCACACCGCTGCGATCTGAAATCACCAAAGTCGTTCCATCAATCGGGCATTGCATCTGGGCAGGTCTCCTCAAACTTGTTGACCCACTTCAGATATGCCGCCGCGCGCCGCGATCAATGGAACCGGCGGCAATGTCGCAGCAGATCGCATGACCCGGCGGTCAGAAATCCACCGGCTGGCCGGTCTCGCATGACAGCGCGGCCCCATCCGCCAGTTGCTGCGCTTTCAACCCGTCGATGCCCGAAGGCTGTGGCGCTGCGCCCGCTTTCAGGGCAGCGATGAAATGCGCCAGCTCCAGCGCATAGGCCTGCTCATAACGCTCCAGAAAGAAATGCTGCGCCGGCGCACGGGCATACCCGGCCTCTGTGGCCACCTCCACGGTGTTCTCCAGCTGGTTTTCCACCCGCAGCAGCCCCATGGCCCCATGTGCCTCCACACGCTGGTCATAGCCATAGGCAGCCCTGCGCGAGTTGGAGATCTGGCAGATTTTCCCGCTTGCGGTTTTCAGGGTAACAGCAGCGGTGTCCACATCCCCTGCCGCGCCGATCTGCGGATCAACCAGACAGGAGCCAACTGCATGGACCTGCACAAACTCCTCGCCCAGCATGAAGCGGGCCAGATCAAGATCGTGGATCATCATGTCCCGGAAAATGCCGCCTGACGTTTTGATGTAACCGATAGGGGGCGGCGCGGGATCGCGCGACAGGATCGTGAGCAGCTCGACATCGCCGATCTCGCCTGCCGCGATCCGCGCCTGCATGGCCGACATGTTGGGATCAAAGCGCCGGTTAAAGGCGACCATGAAAGGCACGCCGCCCGCCTCAACCACGTTCAGACAGTCGACAATCCGCTCAGAGCTGAGATCAACCGGCTTTTCGCAGAAGATCGCCTTGCCCGCAGCGGCAGCCTGATGGATCAGGTCATAATGGGTCGTCGTGGGCGTGCCGATGATCACCGCATCAATGCCGGGATCTGCGATGATGGCGTCGGTGCTCATTGCGGCGCCGCCGGTCGTGGCAGCCAGAGCCGCCGCCGCTTCGGGCAGAAAATCACTGACAGCCGCCACGCGCGCATCCGGGGAGGCCATGATCGCGCGGGCATGGACCTGGCCAATGCGTCCGCAGCCAAGAATTCCGATGTTGAGCATTTATGCCTCCTTCACAGCAGCCAGCACCCGGCGCGCGGCTGCAACCATGGGATCATGTGTGTCTTTCAAAATGGCCACCCGGTCAAAGCGCCTCGGATCGCTGGCAATGGCGCTGCGCAATGCATCACCAAAGGCCATCCTGAGTTCGGTCCCGATGTTGAACTTGCAGATATTCGACTGCCGCGCGAGGCGGGTGCGCTGAGCTATCGGCACGCCAGAGCCGCCGTGGATCACCAGCGGCACATCCGTCACAGCCTGAATGGCAGCGATGCGCGGCTCATCCAGCCCGCCTTCCTTGTTTTCCTGCAAATGCACATTGCCGACCGAGATGGCCATGGCATCCACGCCCGTCTGGCGCGCAAAAACTTCAGCCTCGCGCGGATCGGTCCCGCTGGAGGCCTCCCCGTCCGAATAGCCGACAAAGCCGATCTCGCCTTCACAGGAAATACCCGCGCCATGCGCCATATCGGCGATGCGCTTGGTTTCTTCTATGTTCTGCTCCAGCGGCTTGCGCGAGCCGTCGAACATCAGCGAGGTAAAGCCGCTTTCCAGCGCCTCTTCACATTCCTCGAAAGTATAGCCGTGATCGAGATGGGCAACCACAGGCACATCTACCTCCGCCGCCAGATGCCGGAACATCTTGCCCAGCACCGGCAGCGGCGTATGGGCGCGGCAGCTGGGCCCCGCTTGCAGGATCACCGGGCAGCCCTCGGCCTGCGCCGCATAGGCATAGGCGCGCATGTCTTCCCAGCCAAGCGTCACCAATCCGCAGACGGCATATCCTTTGGCTTTGGCCGGTTGCAGCACCTCGGCAAGCGTGGCGAGTGACATGGGCGGCAGTCCTTGGTTCGAAAGCGCCGGAGCCTCCGGCGGGAGTTTATGGGCAAGATGAAGGGCGCAGGAGACCCTTTCAGCGGATAAAAGGCGGAGCCCTCAATCGGAAGATGAATATAGGAGCCGCGTTATTTGAACTTTGCAATCATGTCCTTGATGCCGGGAATGGTCTCGACCTGATAGGCATGGGTGGGCTGGAAGAACTGCACAAGGCTGCGCTGGCTTAGCCCGCCGAGGATGGTGAAGTAATACATCTCATAGCCCGGCATGACCGCGCAGGCGTGATAGCCCTTGTCGATCATGATCGTGGAGCTGTCAAAAAGCTGGTAGACATCCCCCGGCACCCCTTCTTCGCGCTGCAGTATCTGCACCCCTGATCCGTGATTGGGGCGGAAGCGGAAGTTGTACGTCTCGTCATGGCGCGTCTCGATGATGTTGCCATCCGAGTCCGTGCGGTCCGTGTCATGCTTGTGCGGCGGAAAACCGGACCAGCCACCCTGCCCGACGGTGAAAAGCTCGGAGACCAGCAACCGGCCCACCTGGCCATGGTATTTCGTGCCAAGGATATGTTTGATCTTGCGGTGGGTCTTGGTGTCGTCAGAGCCGTATTGCACCAGATCCAGCTCATCGGAGCGCACCGCGAAAGCATCCAGCACCTTGTCATAGCGTGCACCGCAGATGAAGACTTCCGCCTCATCGGACGTGCAGACAAATTCCGTCTTGGCGGCGGTCGGCACATAGACGCCCTCAGGCTCGCCATCCCAAACGTCAATCACGCGGCCGCCCAAGGCATCAGCCTTGAAGCCCTCAACATTTACGTCGATGGTGCCGGTCGCGGGCACGATGCAAGTCTCGTAACCGGGCGTTTCGTAGGTGAAGGCCTCGCCCTTCTTCAGCTTGACGATATTAAAGTAATTCAGCGGCACCGTGGGATCATCAAGGTCCACGATGGGTTTGTTGTGATTGTCATGGGGCGCAATATGCATTGTCCGGCTCCTTCATGCGTCGGTTGGACCGGGGTGTTCGGCCAGGAATGTCTCAAGTGTTGTAGTATCCGGCATCGCAGGCGCGCAACCGGGCCGCGAGACGGTGACAGAGGCGCAGGCAGAGCCGCGCAGGATGGATGATCTCAGATCATGGCCCTGGGCAAGCGAGGTCATGAGACCGGCCATGAAACTGTCGCCCGCGCCTGTGGGTTTCAGCGCCTCGACAGGGTAAATGCCGGTGCGGATTTCTGCAGCATCGGCGTAGGTGACCGCCCCGCCCTCGCCCATCTTGTAGATGACAATTTCTGCGGTGCTGTCTGCCAGCGCCTTGGCCTTTGCCATACCCTTATCAATGCCGCCCGCCATAAAGCCGAACTCTTCATCATTGCCGACGATCATGTCGCAATAGCTGGCCGCACGGCTCAGCACCTCTTCGGCCACCTGCGGTGAAGGCCAGCTGTAGGGGCGATAATCCACGTCAAAGATGATCGGCAGCCCTGCCGCCCTGGCCAGTTCGAACGCCCGAAAGGCGGCCGTGCGCGACGGCTCTGCGGCAAAGACCGTGCCTGCGGTGATCAGCGCGCCGAAACGGCTGTAGCCCACTGCCTCCACATCCGCGATATCCATCTGGAAATCCGCCGCGCCATTGCGGTAGATCACGTTGCGATGGCCCTCAACACGGCTTTCATAAAACGCCAGCGAATTGCGGAACTCACCGCCCACGGGCGTCACATACTCTGTGCCAACCCCGTATTTCTTCAGCTGCCCCACGCAATAGCTGCCGACACTGTCGTCAGAGACCCGCGTCACCAGAGAGGCCTGGCCGCCCAGCTTGCATATGCCCGCGCCGATGTTCGCGGACGAGCCGCCAAGCCCGACGGACACCCGCTCGGCATCTTCAGCGGCCACCCCGGCATCGGTGAAAAAATCGATGCCCGCACGGCCCACGATAATGAAAGTGTTGGCTTTGATCCCATCCAGAAGCGCGCTCACATCAGACACCCCGCCTTTGCCTGCTGCGGGGGGCTTCCTGATCGACATGCGCGGCGCGGACCTTTTCATGCTCGGTCACATGCGGCGTGCCCACTTCCCACCATGTGTGGCCTTCGGTGGTCCAGCCATCATAGGCATCGACCTTGGCGCAGATCACATAGGTTTTGTCACTGGCCTTGGCCCTTTTGAACGCCTCGGGCAATTCCGCCATCGAGACGGTCTCCGCCTCTGCCCCCATGGCGCGGGCGTGGGCTTCGAAATCAACCGCAAAGGCCTCCGGCACCGTCGGCGCGTCACTGATCAGATTGTTGAAGCTTTCGTTGCCGGTGTTGTTCTGCAACTTGTTGATAACAGCGAAACCACCGTTATCCAGGACCAGCACAATCATCTTTTTCTGGCTGAGGACGGACGAGTAGATATCCGAATTCATCAGCAGATAGGAGCCATCGCCGCAGAAGGTGATGACATCCTGATTAGGCTCGCGCTCCGCCTGAGCAATCCGCGCACCCCAAGCGCCCGCAATCTCGTAGCCCATGCAGGAAAAGCCGAATTCCACATCGACCGTGCCGATATC
>JBCCUH010000033.1:0-12377 GCA_039197405.1 Pseudomonadota bacterium | reverse complement strand
ATCGGATCCACCTTTTCAGCCGCTTATTGCTTCCGCCTGATCGGGCACACATACCTTGGACCAGTGCGTGACGATTACCCGTCCAGACCGCATGATCCCGGGGTTGGGCTTTGGGGCCCGCCAGCCCTGCTGATCCTGCCCGTCATTGCGATTGGCGTGGCGCCATTTCTTGCGGAGCCTTTTGTGAAACTCGTCACTGCAGCGGTCCTTGGAGACGCAGCAGAGGTGCCCAAGGCCTACTTCAAGATCTGGCATGGGTTGGTTCCTGCGCTTTACATGTCGATTGCGGCGGTTCTGGGCGGGCTTGTTCTGCTGGCGCTTTTCAAGCCGCTGTTGAAAGCCTGGGAGACAGCGCCGCGACCCGAAGCCAAGCGCATTTTCGAGGCTGTGATCGCGGGTGCCGTAGGTCTTGCGCGTGCATTTTCGCATAGGCTGCACAACGGCGCGTTCACACGCTATGGCATGATCTTCTCCGTAACTGTTGTTGTTGCGGGTTATTTCGCCTGGACAACAGGAACATTGGGCGCGGCGAGCCGCATCATGCAGCCGGTGACGCCAATCGCGCTAGCGGGATGGGCCATGTTGATCGCGGCGACGGTTGGGCTGATGGTTCTGCATCGCAATCGTTTGCTGGCCCTGGTGCTGATCAGCATTGTCGGGCTGATGGTTTCAATCGCATTTGTCTATTTCAGCGCACCGGATCTAGCCATGACGCAGATCACGGTCGAGGTTGTTACGGCTGTCCTGCTGCTTCTGGCGCTGAATTTCCTGCCGAACCGGACACCTATTGAAAGCTCGGTGCTGCGGCGCACTCGGGACGTTATCGTCTCGCTGGCCGGTGGTGCAGCCGCGATGGGGCTGGCGTGGCATTATCTGATGCGCGAGGCTGTCACGGCGCCCATCTCCGAATTTCATCTCGCCAATTCCTACAAAGGGGGTGGCGGCACCAATGTGGTCAATGTGATCCTCGTGGACTTCCGCGGCTTCGACACATTCGGTGAAATCATCGTTCTGGGGATTGCCGCCTTGCTGATTTATGCGCTGACGGAATCGCTGTTGAACGGGCCGGTGCGGGCGCGCCTTCTAAACCGCAAGCCGGACCAACCGCGTGCAGGCGACATGCATCCGATGATGATGGTGGTACTGACACGGGTGATCATGCCGGTGGTGCTGATGGTGGGCTTTTACATTTTCTTCCGGGGGCACAACGAGCCGGGGGGTGGCTTCATCGCGGGGCTGGTCGTCTCGATTGCCGTGGTCATGCAGTATATGGCCAGCGGGTTCAGCTGGGCCGCCGCGCGTATTCGCTATCCCTATCACGGCATCATCGGCGCGGGTGTCCTGATCGCGGGTCTGACCGGGATCGGATCGTGGTTTGTGGCCAAGCCCTTCATGACCACAGATTTTGCCTATTACCGCATTCCGCCGTTCCAGGAGTTTGAGCTGGCAACGGCCTTGCTGTTTGACCTTGGCGTGTTCCTGACTGTGGTGGGCGCGGTGATGCTGTCGCTGGAAAGCTTCAGCCGCCTGGCGCGCCGCGCGCATGTGAAGGACAGCGATCATCCGATGGACATCGACCCCTCGCGGGATGAAGCCGAGCAGGAGGCTGTGTGATGGAGTTTCTCGTTGCGTCCGCAATTGGCGTCATGACAGCAGGCGGGCTTTATCTTGTGCAGCGCCTGCGCACATTTCCGGTGATTCTGGGCATCTCGCTTTTGACATTTGCGGTGAACGTCTTTCTGTTCGCCTCCGGGCGTTTGACGATCGGTGCACCGCCGATCCTGCAAAAGGGTGTCGAGGTCTACACCGATCCCTTGCCGCAAGCGTTGGTGCTGACGGCTATCGTGATCTCTTTCGGGATGACGGCGGTTGTCGTGATGATCGCGCTGGGATCCTATCTTGGATCCAACGATGATGCGGTGAACGATCCGGCCCGAGAGCCCGAGCCAGAGGAGGATGCGACATGAGCCATTGGATCATCCTTCCCATCGTGCTGCCGTCGATCCTGGCACCCTTTATCGTGCTCGCGGCCCGGTATCACATCGGTATTCAGCGGGTGCTGTCCCTGGCTGGCGTCTTTGCCTTGATCGTGATCGGCGGCGGGCTGGTCTGGCAAGCATCAGATGGCACGATCACGCTTTATCAACTGGGTGATTGGGCTGCGCCGTTCGGCATTGTGCTGGTCGCGGATATGCTGTCATCGATGATGGTTCTGCTGACGGCGGTTCTGGCCTTTTTCGTTCTGCTTTATGCCATAGGATCAGAGTGGGATGACCGGGGCCGCCATTTCCATGCGCTGTTCCAGTTCCAGCTGATGGGTATTTTCGGGGCATTCCTTACCGGCGACCTGTTCAACCTGTTCGTCTTTTTCGAGGTGCTCCTGATCGCTTCCTACGGGTTGATGATACACGCGGGCGGCAACACGCGGTTGCGCGCGGGCACGCAATATGTGCTGTACAACCTGCTGGGATCCACGCTGTTTCTGTTCGCGCTTGGCTCGATCTACGCGGAGACCGGGACGCTGAACATGGCCGATCTGGCAGATCGCGCAACACTGATCGATCCGGCCAATTCGGTGGGTATCCGTGTCGCGGCGGTGCTATTGCTCCTTGTCTTTGCGATCAAGGCGGCGGTCGTTCCGCTGCATTTTTGGCTTCCATCCAGCTATGCCGAAGCGCCGGGACCGGTGGCCGCGCTGTTTGCGATCATGACCAAGGTGGGCGCCTACGCGATCATCCGCGTTTATACGATCATCTTCCCACCTGATCTGGAGGTGACGGCCGGGCTGCACGCCACATGGCTGTTGCCGGTCGCGTTAATCTCGCTGGCCATCGGCATGATTGGGGTGCTGGCAGCGCGCAAGCTTGACCGGTTGGTCGCCTTTGCCGTGATTGGCTCGATGGGTATGGTCATGACCGCGATAGCGCTGTTCACGCCGCAAGGTATGGCAGCTGCCCTTTACTACATTGTGCATTCTACGCTGGCTGCCGCCGCATTGTTCCTGATCGTCGATCTGGTCAAATCGGCGCGGGCAAACCTGAAGCTGAGCGCGCAGCCGCCAATGGCAGGCGCGGTGATGACCGCAGGTCTGTTCTTTGTCGCAGCGATTGCCATGACCGGCTTGCCACCCCTGTCCGGGTTTTTGGGAAAACTGCTGGTGCTGGATGCGAGTTTTGCATCGCCGATCATGGTCTGGGTCTGGGCGGTCGTGCTGATCTCCAGCCTGATTAGCATCGTCGGCTTTGCGCGTGCGGGCAGCACGGTCTTTTGGAAAGCGCGCAGCATTGAACCCGAAGAGGATGCAGAGCCTTTTTCGGCGCCAGCCACATTGTCCTATGTTGCAGTTGGTGGTTTGATCGCGTTGCTTATCCTGCACACTGTGCTGGCTGGCCCGATGCACAGCTACATGCGGGCGACATCTGCGCAGCTTTTCGCGCCGGAGCCGTATATTTCGACTGTGTTGGAGACGCCCGGCAAAATGAGCAAGCCCAAGGAGGAGAAGTGATATGAAACGTGCATTTCTCTGGCTGATGCCGCATCCTTTTCTGACACTGCTGCTCACGCTGGTCTGGACGCTTTTGCAAAATCAGGTATCGGCGGGGATGGTCGTCTTTGGCGTCATTCTGGGGATTATCATTCCCAAGATGACTGCCGGTTGGTGGCCCGACAGACCTGGTGGATTTCGCTGGGGCAAGATGATCGGCTACACAGTGATGGTGATATGGGACATCCTGGTCGCGAATATCCAGGTGGCCTGGATCGTGCTGACACGTCCCAACGCAAAGCTGCGCCCTGCCTGGGTCGTCGTGCCGCTTGAATTGAAAGAACCCGAAGCGATCAGTATTCTGGCCGGGACGATCACGCTGACGCCGGGAACCGTGTCAGCGGACCTGTCCGACGAAGGGCACAGCCTGTTGGTGCATGCGCTCGACACCGATGATCCTGACGGAGTGCGCGATGATATCAAAAACCGCTACGAGCGCCGTTTGATGGAGATTTTTGCATGACCCAGGCTTTGGACGTTCTGAACATCGCGCTGACAATCGCCTATGTCGCGGTCGCCTTGTCGCAGATCATGTCGATGATCCGTCTGGTGATCGGGCCAAGTGTCGGGGACAGAATTCTGGCGCTTGATACGATGGTGGTGAACGCCATTGGCCTCATCGTGCTTCTGGGGATTTCGCAAGGCACCGGTCTTTACTTTGAGGCGTCGATGCTGATTGCCATGCTCGGATTTGTGTCGACAGTTGCCTTTGCGCGTTTTGTTTTGCGGGGGGATATCATCGAATGACGCTTGATGTAGTTGGCATATATGTGGTGGCGCTGTGTCTGGTAATCGGTGCCGGTTTTGCCTTGGTGGGCGCGATTGGTCTGCTGAAATTCAATGATTCCATGACGCGGATGCATGCACCGACGAAAGTCGGGACAGTGGGCATTGGCGCGCTGCTGCTGGCGTCTATGATCCATGATTTCGTCACAGCCTCCGGGTCCATGCATGAGCTGCTGATCATGGCATTCCTTTTCGTAACGGCACCGATATCGGCCAAGTTCATCTCCAAGGTGAATATCCACAAAGGGTCTTGCGCCACGCCGCCATCGCCGCCAAGGGATGACACCTGGTCGACGCTGAACATCCCCGAAGCTGACCGCGACGTTGAGGAAATGAAGCAGGCTTGATCTGTTTTATTTAACTTGTTAATCAAATCGCTCAATTCCTGATGATCGCCGGAGTGGGCTATGGACATCGACGCATTCGAAAAATGGTCAAAAGACCTCTCAGGCTGGGCGGCGGATTATCACCGAACCCTTCGGGATCGCCCTGTGCGGGCGCAGGTGGCCTATGGCGACACGCTGGCCCAATTGCCGGAAGGCGCACCAGAGCATCCTGAAGAGATGGCGGACGTGATGGCTGATCTGGAGCGGATCATCATGCCCGGCATCACCCATTGGCAACACCCGCGCTTTTTTGCGTATTTCTCGGCAAATGCGGCGCCTGCCTCTATGCTGGCCGAGCAGATCGTGGCGGCATTGGCGGCGCAATGTATGCTGTGGCAGACCTCGCCCGCCGCGACCGAGCTGGAAATCCGCATGATGGAATGGCTTCGTGATGCAATGGGCCTGCCAGGCGCTTTTGCAGGGGTCATTCAGGACAGCGCCTCATCGGCAACTCTTGCCGCGGTTCTGACGATGCGAGAACGCGCATTAAACTGGGCGGGCAACGTCAACGGCCTTGCGGGTTTGAAAGCGCCGCGCATCTATTGCTCTGACCAGGTGCACAGCTCCATCGACCGGGCTGTCTGGGTTTCCGGCATTGGGCAGGACAATCTGATCAAACTGCCGGGGACCGGTCCGCGCAAGGGGATGGATCTTTCTGCGCTCCGGGCCGCCATTGAAGCGGACAAGGCCGCCGGACGATTGCCTGCGGGCATCATCGCTGTGACAGGTTCAACCGGCATGGGCGCCTGCGATGACATTGCGGGTATCGTGAAGATCGCCAAGGAGCATGACCTTTTCGTTCACCTTGATGCGGCCTGGGCCGGGTCCGCGATGATCTGCCCGGAGTTCCGTGACATCTGGAAAGGTGCCGAAGACTGCGACAGCATTGTCTTCAACCCACACAAATGGCTGGGTGCGCAATTTGACTGTTCGGTGCAATTCATCCGCGACCCCGATGCGCTGCGGCAAACGCTTGCGATCCGGCCAGAGTACCTCAAGACCCACGGCCAATCAGAAGTGACGGACTTCTCGGAGTGGTCAGTTCCTTTGGGCCGCCGGTTTCGTGCGCTCAAACTGTGGTTTTTGATGCGTGCCTATGGGCTGGAAGGGTTGCGCGCACGCATTCGCAATCACGTTGCGTGGGCGCAGGGGCTGGAGGCAAGGCTGGCGCAGGAGCCCGATTTCGAGATCACGACGCCCACTATCTTTTCCATTTTCACCTTCTGCTACATGCGCGACGGGGCTGATCTGGATGCGCTTAACCAAGAATTGGTGGATACGATCAATGATGACGGGCGCATCTACATCACCCAGACCTTTGTGGATGGTCAAAAGGTCATCCGGTTTCAGGTCGGGCAGTTTGACTGCACCGAAGACGATGTTGCGACGGCCTTTGACGTGATTTGCGAGATCGCGCGCGGGTTATGATCCGCGCGTCCAACTGGCCGCCAATGCGCGTGCCGCTTTGGCAAGCAACATCACATCAATGCCAACGGCAATGAACGCGTAACCCACGCTTTGATAGGAACGGGCCGTTTCATCCGCAAGCGCAAGAATGCCCGAGGCTTTGCCCGCCTCGGCGATCACGCGGGCCGCGCGTTCGATTTCCGCCACCACTTCTGGCGCGCCGGCGTTGCCTGGAAACCCCATATCGGCGGACAGATCAGCCGGGCCGATAAAAACACCGTCGATACCATCTGTGGCGGCGATCTCGGCCAGGTTGGACATGCCTTTGGCCGTCTCCACCTGCACGATCACTGCGACCTCATCATTGGCAGTCGTTGCATAGTCCGTGATTTCTCCGAAGCGCGAGGCGCGCGCCATGGTCGCGCCCATGCCTCTGATACCCTCTGGCGGGTATTTCGACGCGGCGACAATGGCTGCGGCCTGCTCGGCTGTCTCGACCATGGGAACCAGCAGCGTCTGCGCGCCTGCATCCAGCGCCTGCTTGATCATCCAGACCTCATCGCTGGGCAGGCGCACTACCGCATGAGACGGGCTGTGCTCCAGAATGGCGAGCTGATCGCGGATTGATCGCAGATCATTCGGCGCATGTTCGCCGTCGACCACCAACCAGTCAAAACCCGCTGTTCCCATGAGCTCCGCCACATAGGCGTCAGCAAATCCAAGCCAGCAACCGACTTGCAGGTCCTTGTTATGCAACGCTGATTTGAAGGGGTTTTGCAATGCGGGCATGACTGTCTCCATTTGATTGGGCGCATTGCACAGCGATGCGGCTCAAAGCACAAGCGCTTTCGTGAGCGAGGTCACGCAAGACTGGCCAAACGCAGGGAACTGGGGCAGAAGGGCCGAGTATTTGGTAAAAGGCGGTCGGTACGTATGGACTTGAGTGGGCAGCCCGAAATCGTTCAGCAAATCGCAGGCTATGCCCTGCAGGGATGGGACCTGGCCAAAGGGTGGCTTCTTAGCCCGGCCGCATGGTCGCAATTTGCCTTGCTGGTCGTGGCCTACGGTATCGCGCTATATGTGTCGCGCAAGCTCAGGCCAACGCTGGAAAAGCTACTGACACCACCAGCTGAGCAGGACAACGTCTTTGCCACAGCGCGGCGCTTTGCGTTGATATTCCTGCCGCTGCTGTTGCCCTTGCTGGCCTATGCTTTCACTGCCGTGGGCGAGCAGCTGACCCGGTCGATCTTTGGTTCCGGCGCGGTGATCGCCTTTGGCAAACGCGTCTTTCTGTTTCTTGCGGCAAGGATTTTCGTCCAGCAGATCATCAAGGACCCATTCCTCAAACTGCTGGGGAAATTCGTCCTGATCCCAATGGCCGCTGTTTATGCGGTTGGCCTGCTTGACGTGGTTACAGCGCGGCTGGATGCGCTTGTGGTTCCGCTGGGCAATCTGTCGTTCTCGCTTTTGTTCGCGATCCGCTTTGCGGTGGTGGGCGGTATCATTTTCTGGCTTGGGCGCTGGTCGAATGATCAATCCTCCAGCTTCATCTCCAAACAGGAAGAGATGCGGCCTGCCACGCGCGAGCTGGCCGCGAAAACCGCTGAGATCGCGATATTCGGTGCAGCCTTCCTGATCCTGATGAATATCATGGGGATTTCGCTGACCTCCCTTGCGGTTCTTGGTGGTGCCATCGGTGTTGGTCTGGGTTTCGGCCTGCAGAAGATCGCGTCGAACTTTATCTCCGGTGTAATCCTTCTGCTGGAAGGTCAGGCGACGGTTGGCGACTATGTCGAGTTGGATGGTGGTGAGACTGGAACGATCGTCAAGATGACCGCCCGCGCGGCCATTCTTGAGACATTCGATGGGCGCTGGATTGTTGTACCCAACGAGGATTTCATCACCACCCGGGTTGTGAATTACTCCGACAGCGGCTCTGCCAATCGCTATGAAGCGCCGTTTTCGGTCAGCTACGATACCGACATCAATCTGGTGCCCGATATTGTTGAAGCGGCTGTGGCGAAACATCCCGAAGTGCTGAATGAGCCATTCCCCCCCGATTGCGAGTTGCGCGCCTTTGGCGACAGCGGCGTGGAGTTCGCGGTGGAGTTCTGGGTCAACGGCATTGACGACGGGCGCAACAAATACACCTCTGATGTGCTGTTCCTGATCTGGAATGCGCTGAAGGACAACGATATCGAGATTCCGTTCCCGCAGCGTGTCGTGGAACTGAAGGGCGAGATTCGCACGCGCGCGAAGTGAGCCATGCCTGGGTGATAGGCGGTGGCCCGGCAGGGCTGATGGCGGCGGAGGTACTGGCGCGGGCCGGGGCCAAAGTCACCCTCGCAGACGCCAAGCCATCCATGGGTCGCAAGTTTCTGATGGCAGGCAAGTCAGGCCTGAACCTGACCAGGGATGAACCCCTGGAGGGCTTTCTGGCCAACTACCATGACGCGGCAGACTGGCTGCGGCCCATGGTGGCGGAATTCGGACCGGCAGAGGTTCAGGCCTTTGCGCAGGGGCTGGGGCAGGAAGTTTTCACTGGCTCGTCTGGCCGCGTATTTCCTTCCGTGATGAAAGCCTCGCCCATGCTGCGCGCCTGGTTTGCCCGGCTGGATGGTTTGGGTGTCATCCGCCGCACGCGCATGCAATGGCGGGGATGGGACGGCGACGATCTGCTTTTCGACACGGTCAATGGCGATGAGCGGGTGACAGCGGACGCGATTGTTTTCGCGCTTGGCGGTGCAAGCTGGGCGCGCCTTGGGTCGGACGGTGCATGGGCAAAGCTGTTTGCACAGGCAGGCGTTTCTGTGACGCCATTCGCGCCCTCGAACGTGGCGTTGGACGTGGCGTGGAGCGATCACATGCGCCCGCATTTTGGCACGCCGCTCAAGGCAGTTGCATTCACCGCGGGTGATTTGCACTCCCGGGGAGAGGCGATTGTGTCGGCTCGCGGGCTTGAAGGCGGCGGCGTCTACTCTGTCAGCCGTGCAGTCCGAGAAGGAGAGGCGCTGTCCATTGATTTGTTGCCGGACTGGACAGAGAGCAAGGTGGCTGATGCGCTTGGCAAGCCGCGAGGCAAAACCAGCCTTGCCAATCACCTGCGCAAATCGCTCAAGCTGAGCAAGCTTGCTGCGGCGCTTTTGAATGAATGGACGCGTCCGCTTCCGCAATCGCCGGATGCTCTGGCGCAGATCATCAAAGCGCTTCCTGTGCGCCATGCCGGGCTTCGCCCGATGGACGAGGCTATTTCGACGGCTGGCGGCGTTGCCCGAGATGCGGTGACACCTGAGTTGATGTTGCACGCCAAACCCGGCCAGTTCTGCGCAGGCGAAATGCTGGATTGGGATGCACCCACGGGCGGCTATCTGCTGACGGCCTGCATGGCGACCGGGCGCCGGGCGGGGCGCAGTGCCGCGCGCTACCTAGGACTTGGCTAGCGCAGCCACTTTCCGGAACGCATCGCGATTGCGCATGTTTTTCGCATAGGTCTTCATCTTGTCGCTGTCATAGTCAAACTTGGCCGAATAGGCCCAGTTCAGACAATGGGTGAGCGCGATGTCGACGATGGTAAAGCCGTCGCCGCAGGCAAACTCACCCGTCATGTGATCAGCGATCCGGCTCAGGTTGCGATTAAATTCCCATTTGAGAGAGGGTTTTACGTCCGGTACGCGCTTGTCTTCAGGCAGAACGAACGAATGCCGAGCCGCCGTCCAGAGCACCGCGTCAATCTCGTCGAGTACCTGATGCAGCATTGCATCCTGTTTTGCGCGCGGGATCGTGCCGGCAGGCGCGATCAGCCCGCCATGCTTGTCCGCCAGATACGTCATGATTGCGGAGCTGTCGGTGATGACATCATCGCCCACCTTGAGAACCGGCACTTTGCCGCTGGGATTCATCGCGACGATCTCTGGCTGGCGCGAATAGATCTGCGACAGCTCATAGGAAAGCCCCAGTTCCTCAAGCGCCCAAAGCACGCGAAACGTGCGGGTCTGTACAGGTCCGAATACGTGATACATCTGCGATGTTTCCTATCGTCTGGCCATCATTGCAAGGCGAATGAGGCTTCGTTCCACCAGTGCCATGGCAGGCGCATGCTGGCTGGCGCTGCGCAGCTTGAGGTCTGTTTCCACCAGCAGGCTGAGCGCCGCATCAAGATTATGTGCGCCCCAGCCCTGGGCCTGCCGCAACAGGCGGTCACGACGCGGGCCGAATACGGGCGGGCGCAATTTGCCGATACCCTGTGCGGCACCTCCGGGATCGGACGCCGCGTAGTAGAGCGTCTTGAAATGCCTCAGCGCGGCAATGCACAGGGCGACGGGCTGCACGCCCTGAGCCTGCAATTTGCGCATCACCGGGCCGATCTCGCCATGCCGCGCTTCTGCGACGATGTGGATGATATCGTCCAGATCCGCCTCGGTGGAGGTTGGCGCGCAATTGGCGACATCCTCGCTGTTCAAGGGAGCCGGATCCCCCAGTTTGTAAAGCGCGATCTTTTCCAGCGTTTGCCGGAAATCACCGGGGTCGAGCGCACGGGACAGGGCCGTCAGATCGTCCATGACATCGCGGTCAGGGGCGGTGATACCGGCGCGCGCAAGCTCTGCCTCGATTTCGGCGCGGCTGGGCGGATCGTCATAGATCCCGACGGCAAAGGCGTTCGCGTGGCCTTCAAAAAGCTTGCGCAATGCAGAGCGCGCATTGAGTTGGCCCGCCGTCACGATCACCTGCGCGTCGCCGGGCTGCCAGTCCTCTAGCGCGGCTGTGATGGTTTTTGCCAGCGTGTCGGTTGCGTCTTCGACAAAGGTAACGCGCGGGCCGGGAAAGAACCCCTGCGCCTTGATGGCGTCCCCCAACATGGCAGGGTCTTTTCGAAGATCGGCAGCGGCAATGCGCGCCAGCCGCATTTCTTCCTCGCCTTGCGGGCCGATCAGCGCAGCGATCAGTTCCTGTCGCTTGAGCGCGATACGCATCGCGTCGGGGCCGTAGATCAAAACACCGGTCTTACCGGTATCCGGTTTGGCGAAATACCCGGCGGCGTCTCGCGGGCCAAGCTTCATGGCAATGTGGCGGGATCGATCTGAAGAAGCTGATCGATCATCGCGTCTGTCAGGATCAGCATCAATCGCCGCGCGGCATCACGCTCGGATGCAAGCGTCGCGGCTGTGTTGACCGTCGCCGAATACCCGGTAAAGCGCTGAATGGTGTCTTGGGCAAAGGTCTGTCCGCCTGTCGGGTCGGTCAGGGAGTATGTAAGCGTTCCCGTCCAGTGAAACCGCGTCGTGCCGCCTGTCGCGGTGGCCCCGAGACCGCTGAGAGATTTGCTGGCAGTGATATTGAGCCGGTAGGCGGCCTGCTTTTCATCGGCGCGGCCCATCTTCTGCTCGAAGTGTTGCACGATCTGGAACAGATCTTCGGTGGACGGTTTTGGGATGAAGATCGCATCCCGCAGCTTGGACGACGCGGCGCCGGGCCCATAGACCGGAGTATAGCCGCAACCGGTGAGCATGGCTGCCGCAGCGCCAAGCGCCAGAAACTTGCGTCTGTCAGACAACCACATTTACGATCCGTCCGGGCACTACGATGATTTTCTTCGGGCTCGCCCCGTCCAGTGATCTTTGCACAGCCTCATCTGCAAGCGCCAGCTTTTCCACCTCGTCTTTCGGCATGTCCTTGGCAACGGTGATTTCACCGCGTCTTTTGCCGTTGACCTGAATGGGCAGCGTCACGGTGTCCTCGACCAGCATTGTTTCGTCGGCCACAGGCCAGGGCGCACCTATGATCAAACCTTCACCGCCCTGATGCGCCCAGATGTCTTCCGCCAGATGCGGGGTCATCGGCGCCATGAGCTGAGCCAGTGTCATCACCGCTTCGCGCTGCACCTCGTGGCTGGCCTTCGACTTGGCCAGCGTGTTGGTGAAGGCATAAAGCTTGGCAATCGCCGCGTTGAAGCCAAAGCTTTCGACGCCCAGCGTCACATCGCGGATCGCCTTGTGCATCTCACGAAGCAGGTCTTCATCGCCTGTACCCGCTGCGTCTTTGTCCATCGCGCTGATCTTGTCGCAAAGGTTCCAGACGCGGGTGAGGTGTTTGTAAGCAGCTTCCGCGCCAGAGGCCGTCCATTCCACATCGCGCTCCGGCGGAGAATCGCTCAGGACGAACCAACGCGCCGTATCCGCGCCAAAGCTGGAGATGATGTTCAGCGGGTCCACGACGTTGTTCTTGGACTTGGACATCTTGGCGGACGGTACGACCGT
>JBCCUH010000032.1:0-12383 GCA_039197405.1 Pseudomonadota bacterium | reverse complement strand
GCCTTTCGCGGTGCCCGTGAAGAGGCCAGCGTAGGCTCCCGGACCACATTGGACGTCCTGAACGCAGAGCAGGAATTGCGCGATGCGGAAGCGGGGTTGATCAGCGTGCAGACCGATGAATTTATCGCGGCATATCAGGCGCTTGCGGCAATGGGCCTGCTTACTGCCAAGCATCTGAACCTGCCTGTTCAGCATTATGATCCGGCGGCCTATTACAATCTGGTCAAGGATGCGCCGACACGCAGTCAGCAGGGCGACAAGCTGGATCGGGTTCTGCGCGCGCTTGGCAAGAACTGACATCAGATTAAGGCGCGTCGGCACAATAATTCCCTAATTTGCTCTATCTGTTGTGAGAATCTGATGGTGCGGCTAAACTGTGCGCCGAGGTAAGAGTAAATAAATCATGTCCGATCCTGTCACCAATATTGAAATCGAGGACGTGCTGTCGTCCATCCGTCGTCTCGTATCTGATGAAGGGCGCACAGCGCGCGCTCCGATTGATGCTTCGGAAGATGCGCAAGGGGCGGACAAGGGGTCCGGCAAGACCCATGAGCTGGCCGCTGTTGAAGCTGACACGCCCGCCGCCCTTCCGCAAACGCCGCCACCTGCGTTGATATTGACACCTGCGTTGCGTGTCGCGAGCGAAGAGGCATCCGATGTTGCCGCGCAAGACGAACGCGCGGATCGCCAAAGTCCCTATGGTTTCATGACCGATGGCGCTGGCGACGATGACCACAACCACGATTACGACCACGACATGCAGGACGCGGAGCCGTCCGCCGAGGCAGAGCCTGCGCAGCATGATCAGCATGATCAGCATGATCAGGATGATCACGCCAGCGACGCGTCGTCAGTCTGGGCGCAACCAGAACACATAGATCACGATGACGCCGCACATGACCAAGGGGCAGAGGCAAGCACCGGCGAGGATGCCGCGGCTGATGAGGATCAGCAAGAAGATGCGGCGCGCATCGACGTCAGCCCTGACGATGAAGCTGGCTCTGACCATGACACTGGCGACTATGCCCACCACAGCGACGCCGAACAGCCAAAGGCCAGCGAGGAAGAAGGCGCACAGGATCTTTCCTTCGAGCCGGTGGAACAGGCGTTCGAACCAGCGCCGGAAAGTGCCCCGATCGAGAGTGCTGAAATTGCGGACACCCCCCCGCAGCAGGAGCTGCCACAGGCCTCTGTTGTACAGGATCCCGCAGATCGTTCCATAGAGGACAAGATCGCCGCGCTGGAGGCGTTGATCGGCCCGTCAGACGCGGGCTTTGAAGCGGAAACCAGCGAAAGCCGGGAACATATCGCCAAGGTCACGCGCTTGCCCTGGCCGACCGACACGCGCGATGTCCCGACAGCGGATGCCGCCGATCTGCCGGACCCCGCGAAAGCCTCGCAAAGCGCGGACATTGACGCCCAATCGGCAGCCTTTGATGCCGGTCACGCGGCAGCGGTCCAGGACATCAACGACGAAATCGTGCATGTGGCGGCCACGACGTTGCCGCAGGATCTGGACAGCGAAGCGGCCCCGCTCATTGACGAGGATGTCCTGCGCGACATGGTGGCAGAGATTGTCCGTCAGGAACTGCAGGGCCCCCTGGGCGAGCGTATCACCCGCAACGTGCGCAAACTGGTGCGCCGCGAGATTTACCGCGCGATGGCCGCGAACGAGCTGGACTAGGCGCGCGGGTGCCGCATTGCGCGGCGCTAAACCTCTGCGGCCAGCTCCAGCAGCAGATCGACGTTCACATGCGCCTCCATGTGATCGGCCAGCGCGTCCAGCGTCTGATCAACACCGTCTGAATAGCGCAAACCACCCGCAGCCGCATCGCCCAGATAGGCGGTGCGAAACGTATCCGAGGTGAACAGCCCATGCAGATAGGTCCCCTGAATGCGCCCATCTGGGCTGCTTGCGCCCTCCGGCACGCCCGCCACCGTCAACCAGGGCCGATCCCGCCCCGCGCCGGTGGTCACGCCCAGATGGATCTCATAGCCCGTTAGCGCTGCCCCACTTTGCAGATGCACAGCATCCGTCAGGGCAAGCGTCTTGCGCGGGGACATCACCGTCTCCACATCGAGCAGCCCCAGCCCCTCCACGGTGACAGGCGCACCCTCGATCCCCTCAGGATCGCTGACCGTCCGGCCCAGCATCTGATAGCCCGCGCAAATGCCCAGAACACGCCCGCCGCGCCGCACATGACCCTGCAGGTCCACATCCCAGCCCTGCGCGCGAAAATAGGCTAGATCGGCAATCGTCGCCTTCGATCCGGGGATCAGCACCAGATCGGCATCACCGGGCAGCGGGCGGCCCTGCTCGATGATCTCGACACTGACACCGGGTTCAGCCGACAGCGGATCCAGATCGTCGAAATTCATGATCCGGCTCAGACGCGGCACCGCCACCTTGAACGCGCCGCCCTTGTGCGAGCGGATGTCCATCACATCTTCGGCAGGCAATCGCCAGGCATCGGCAAACCAGGGGACCACCCCCAAGGACGGCCAGCCGGTATGATCCTCAACCGCGCGCAACCCGCCATCAAACAGGCGAACATCGCCTCGGAATTTGTTGATCATAAAGGCTTTTATCAGCCGCTTGTCCGCCATCGGCAAAATCGCCTGGGTGCCGACAAGCTGCGCAATCACCCCGCCGCGATCAATATCGCCGGTCAGCACAACCGGCACGCCCGCCGCGTCCGCAAACCCCATATTGGCAATGTCGCCCCGGCGCAGGTTGATCTCCGCCGGGCTGCCCGCGCCTTCGATCAGCACCAGATCGACACCGCTGGCCAGACGGCGAAAACTTTCCAGCACCTTCGGCATCAGCTTGTGCTTGATCTTGCCGTAATCGCGCGCGCGCAACGTGTCCCAGCGCTGGCCCTGCACCACGATCTGTGCGCCGGTGTCGCTTTCGGGCTTCAGCAGAACCGGGTTCATATCCGTATGCGCCGCGCGGCGGCAGGCCAGCGCCTGCAGCGCCTGTGCCCGGCCAATTTCGCCGCCATCGACGGTCACAGCGGCATTGTTGGACATGTTTTGCGGCTTGAAGGGGGCCACAGCCAGCCCGCGGCGCTGAGCGGCCCGCGCAAGACCCGCAACCAACATGGATTTGCCTACATTCGAGCCTGCTCCCTGAATCATGATCGCGCGTGCCATAGACAGACCTCCCCCTGTCAGGCACTGATAGCCAGAGCATCTGGCAGGGGGAAGACATGAACACACCCGCGCATTTGATTTTGGGGCTGGCCGCCTTTTCCAAGGTAGGCAAACCGCGCGTCACCGGGGCCGCCGCTGCAGGCGCGCTTCTGCCGGATCTGTCGCTCTACGTTCTGGCAGGCACATCGCTTTTCATCCTGCAGATCCCGCCGCAAACAGTCTTTGGCGAGCTCTATTTTTCCCAGGCCTGGCAAACCGTCTTCGCCATCGACAATTCCTTTGTGATCTGGGGGCTGCTGCTGGCGCTTGCGTTGGCCGTCAAATCGTCCTGGGCCGTGGCGCTCTGCGGCGCGGCGCTTTTGCATCTTGCGCTGGATTTTCCGCTGCATCACGATGATGGCCGGGCGCATTTCTGGCCGCTCAGCAACTGGAAATTTGAAAGCCCCTTCAGCTATTGGGACAGCGCCCATCACGCAGGCTGGATCGCGCCGCTGGAAGGGCTGTTGGTGATGGCTGCTGCGGCAGTGCTGGCCCGGCGCCACCGGGGTTGGAAAATGCGGGGCCTGACCGCGCTGCTGGTCGCGCTGGAGCTCTACACGATCCGCAATTGGCTGCTGTTTTTCTGAAAAAAGCGGCTGCACGGGGCGGCAGAAAAAATCTTCCCCGAACAAAAAAAACGCCCCCGGCGGTGGGCCGAGGGCGGTTTTCACTGGCAGCTTTGGCAGAGAGGTCAGGCGGCTTCCGCCTGCTGTGCGGCATTGCGGCGCTCGCTTTCTTCGCGCGACAGCGCGACAGAGGTGCGAACACCCTTGCCAACAAATTCCATCAGACCGGTGACCACGCGCTCATTGGGGTCGATCCCCGCGCAGGACAGCACCTCGCGACCGTCGCGCGAACGCGCCCAACGTGCGATTTGCTCCGGCCCGTTGCCGTATTTCTTGTCGTCGGCGATTGCATCATCGAGAGCTGCGAGAACCACGGCGGCGAACAGCTTGCGCGCGCGGTTTCCTTGCTCACTATTGTATGCAGTGCCATCAACGAAATCTCTCATTATTCCGTCCTTATTCTTGCTCTTGTGTTTTCGGCATGACGGCCCTTATGAAGGAACCTTTCCGATTCGGATACCCCAGAATTGCATAGCTCACTTGCAATTTTCGCATAACTCATGTGAATTCCACCACGAGATTTAGCGATCTTGCCAGGGGGCAACCCGCCAGATATAGGGTCCATCAACTTTTCTTCAACCTTTTGCCAGGGTTTCGACATATGCCAAAAATCAACGGAAATGAGATCCGCCCCGGAAATGTTCTGGAGCATAACGACGGGCTTTGGGCGGCTGTCAAAGTTGATCACGTCAAGCCTGGCAAGGGCGGTGCGTTTGCCCAGGTTGAATTGCGTAACCTGCGCAACGGCTCCAAGCTCAATGAACGGTTCCGCAGCGCCGACAAGGTCGAGCGGGTGCGCCTTGAGCAAAAAGATCAACAATTTCTTTATGAGACGGACGGTATGCTCGTGTTCATGGACACCGAGACCTATGAGCAGGTGGAATTGCCGGCAGAGCTTTTGGGTGATCGCCGCCCGTTCCTGCAGGACGGTATGACGATTGTTGTGGAGTTTTACGAGACCGAAGCGCTGAACGCGACTGTGCCGCAGAAAGTCACCTGCCAGGTGGTGGAGACAGAGCCGGTCGTGAAAGGTCAGACGGCGGCCAACAGTTTCAAGCCGGCCATTCTGGACAATGGTGTGAAGGTTATGGTGCCGCCTTTCGTGGCGCAGGATGAGATGATCATCGTGAACACCGAAACCATGGAATATTCGGAACGCGCGTAGGGGCAGCGAATTTTGGGAAAATTCGCTGCCGCCATTTTCTGAGAAAAATGGCGGTTATGGGGCTCTGCCCCAAACCCCGGAGTTTATCTGGCAAGATGAATATCAGGGCGCATAGGTGATACGGGCGTTGCCTGCTGGCAGCGGGCCTGTTGCGCGGTCAAATCGCATGTAGGCAAGGGCGTTGCCTTTTGACTGGCTGTAAAGCGTGCCAGCGGCTTTGCCTGTTTCGGTCATGATTTCGGTGCCGCTCGGGGCCTGACCGTCGATGTTGACCTTTGCCAGCCCTTTGCGCAGCTCTGTTTTGTGTTTCATGCGTGCAGTGACTTCCTGACCGACGTAGCAGCCTTTGCGGAAGTCCACGCCGTTCAGCCGTTCAAACCCCATTTCAAGGATGTAGCTGTCCGGTGTCAGTTCGATGCCGGCGCTGGGAATCTCATGGGTTACGTAAAGCGCTGTCCAGTCTGTGGTATCGCTGATGTCCGTCTCGCCATAGGCGCGCCATCCCAGCGATGGGTGACGCGGATCGGGCAGGCTGTCTGAGGGCGCGGTGCCGGTGCCCGTGGAGACGATGCGCGGATCTTCGGTGATCTCAACATCGGCGCGCAGCTTGTACATCATCAGCCGTTTGGCCAGTGCGCCTGATTGGGCGGCATCGGTGTCGAGCAGCAGCGCGTCACCATCGGCGGCGATGAAGAAATCGGCCAGGTATTTTCCCTGCGGGGACAGCATCGCGGCGTAGACGAGGCCTTGCTCAGTTTTGGACACATCGTTGCTGACCAGACCTTGCAGGAAGCTGCGCGTCTCCGGGCCGCTGATGCGAAGTAGGCGTCTTTGGGTCATGACAGCTCTCCCTGGGGGGCGCCTGACTGCAATGCGTGCAATGCGGCATAGGCGCCCTTGGCGTTGATCAATGCGTCATGGGTGCCGGTTTCCACCACACGGCCCTGCTTCATGACGATGATCTGATCGGCGCCCCGGATGGTAGAGAGGCGATGCGCGATGACCAATGTGGTGCGCCCCTCAGACAGGCGATCCAGCGCATCCTGCACGATGGCCTCGGATTGTGCATCCAGCGCGGAAGTGGCCTCGTCCAGCAGCAGGATGGGTGTGTCGCGCAGAAGCGCACGGGCGATGGCGACGCGCTGGCGCTGCCCGCCAGAGAGGGCCGAGCCGCGCGGTCCGACGCGGGTGTCAAGGCCATCAGCAAGCTGCGGCAGGAAGTCGGAGATATGCGCGGCGTCCAGCACCTCAAGAAGCGCGGCGTCGCTGACATCGGTGCGGCCCAGCAGGATATTCTCGCGCAGGGTTTCGTCAAAGAGCAGCGCATCCTGGCTGACCACGGAAAAGAGGTTGCGCAGCTCGCCCAGGTCAAGCTGCGTGACCGGGGTGCCTGCAATTGTCGCGGTCCCGCTATGTGGATCGGTGAGCCGCGTCAGCACATTGAAGATGGTCGATTTGCCCGCGCCAGACGCGCCGACCAGCGCTGTGGTCTTGCCCGCGGGGGCAACAAAGCTGGTCTCGCGCAACACATCGGTATCGCCATAGCGCAGCGAGACATTTTCCAGCACAATCTCGGGCGTCCCCGCGGGGACAGCTTTGGGATGCGGCGGCGATTTGAAAGCAGGCTCCAGCGCCAGCAACTCTTTGACCCGCTCGATCCCGGCAGCGGCAGCTTCCCAGATGCCGGAGATAGCACCAAGCCGGCGCAGCGGTTCGAAGGCAAAGCCGAGGGCGGTGAAGAAGGTCATGAACTGGCCGACGGTTTTCTCACCGGAGATGATCTCGCCGCCGCCGTAGATCAGCACGCCGAGAAACCCCAGGCCGGACATGGCATCAATGAGGCCGGGGATGGCGGCCTGACCGAGGGACTTGGTCGTCTCGACCTCAATGCGTTCGGAATTGAGCGCGGCAAATCGTGCGGACTGGTAGCTTTCCAGCCGGTTGAGTTTCACCGGGACGATGCCGTGAAACACTTCGTCCAGCCGGTTGGACTGGCGTGCGGCGACCACATGGGCCTGCCGGGAATGACGGCGCACGTATGCCTGGGCAATCAGCGAGGGCACCACCAGCAAAGGCACGCCGATCAGCGCCACGATGGTCCAGAGCACATCGACGCTCATCGCGACACCAAAGAGCACGATCACCGCCACCAGATCCCGGCCGGCGCCGGTGATGATGGCATTCCAGACCTGTGAGACCGCCAGCACATCGCCGATGACCCGCTGCATCAGCGTACCGGGGGCATTGTGCTGGTGAAAGCCCACATCAAGCCGCATCAGATGCGCCAGCAGATCGGCGCGCATATCGGCTTCGGATTGCTGCGAGATGCGCGTGAGGATCACCTTCTGCGCCACGCTGGCCCCGGCGCGCACCAGAAAGATGCCCATGATCGCCAGTCCGACCCACCACAGGGCGCCGGTGTTGCCGGCCAGAAATACCGTGTCGAACATCGGCTGCATCATGTAGCTGAGAAAGCCGAGCATCGAGCCTTCCAGAGCCATGAAGATGGCGGCCAGCACCAGCATCCACAGATGCTTGCGCAGGTAGTTGCGCCAAAGCCAGCCCAAAAGGGCGCGGCTGGAGGTGTCCGGCTGTGCCATGTCAGGCAATCTGCGCAGGCGGCGTCTTGCTGTCAAAGCCTTGTTGGATCACCTCGTGATCATATTCCCGGCGAATCCAGTCTTCGAAACCGATCTGGCCCCTGGCAAGACGCGCCTCATAGACATCGAGCGTGTAGTCCAGAATGCCGGTCTTGGACCATTTGAGATGGATGAACTTGATGCCAAGCTGCTTTCTGGCTTCCTGCACCGGAACGTCGTCAAAGATCATCTGATACATGGCCGCGCAAAAACCCGCGCGATCGGCGCCGGATTTGCAGTGGAACATGAACGGACGTTCGATCACGCGCATAAGGTCAATGACCTCGACGATATTCTCGCGCTCTGCCGCGCGGCGTGCCCAAAGACGGCAGTTGTAAAGCTTGAGCCCCAGGATATCGCAGCTTTCCTCTTCAAAGAGGTAGTGGGCATAAGGATCGGTGCCGCGCAGGTTGATGACGGCCCTGATCCCGAGATCTTTATATTTCAGAAAGCGGGCGTGCGTTGGTTGGTTGGACCGGTAGACCCCCTCGGATATCTCGAAGAAGTTGGTCCATTTCGCCCGCAGGAAGGCATGATCGAAGAAATTGTAGTGAAACGTCGATTTGCGGCGCTCGGCGGGGTCCTTGATGTCGCGGCCAAAGGAATAGCGGATGCCGCGTTCCCAATCGCTCAGACCCTTTGATATCTTTGAAAACATATGCGCCGCGCCTGTTGTCCGCCATTGATCTTCGGGCATGTAGACACAAGCCGCCTGCGGTGCAAGGGAAGGGCGTTGACGGCAGACACGGTGTGGCTAGTTTGCGCGTAACGTGATTCACCTGAAAGCCATGCTCATGTCCCTGTCCAACGGTCGCGCGCTTCTTGCTATTCCCGGCCCATCGGTTGTGCCCGATGCGGTGTTGCGCGCGATGCATCGCGGCTCGCCCAACATCTATGAAGGCGAGCTGGTTGACATGATGCCAGAGCTGACCGGCGGGCTGCGCCATGTGGCAGGCACCAAACATGATGTGGCGATCTATATCGGCAATGGTCATGCGGCATGGGAAGCGGCGCTGTCGAACACGATTGCACCGGGCGAGACGGTGCTGGTGCCCTCTACGGGGCGGTTTGCCCATGGCTGGGCGGAGATTGCGCAAGGCATCGGCGCAGAGGCACAAATCCTTGAGTTCGGCACCAAGGACCCGATGGATGCAGACCGGATCGAGGCTGTGCTGCGGGCCGATACGGAGCGACAGATCAAGGCTGTGCTGGCGGTACATGTGGATACATCCAGTTCGATCCGGTCCGATATCGCCGCCGTGCGCGCCGCGATGGATGCTGCCGGGCATCCGGCGCTGTTGATGGCCGATTGCATGGCGTCGCTGGGCTGCGACCAGGTTGATATGGATGGCTGGGGCGTCGATGTGATGGTTGCCGGCTGCCAGAAGGGGCTGATGGTGCCTGCGGGCATGGCCTTTGTCTATTTCGGGCCGAAGGCGGCCGAAGCGCGGGCCCGGCTTGAGCGGGTCAGCTGGTATTGGGACTGGGTGCCGCGCGCCAATCCGGAGATTTTCTTCCAGCATTTTGGTGGCACTGCGCCGACGCATCATCTTTACGGATTGCAGGTGGCTTTGCGCATGATCGCCGAAGAGGGGCTGGAGGCAATCTGGGCGCGTCACGCCGCTGTGGCGCAGGCGGTCTGGGCAGCCTGCGAGGCGTGGTCGGAGGGCGGTCCGCTGACGCTGAACGTGCCGAACAGGGCGCATCGCAGCCATGCGGTGACCTCTTTGCGCCTTGGTGCACCCTACGGGACTGATCTGCGCCGCTGGACCGAGCATAAGGCGGGTGTGACGCTGGGGATCGGGCTGGGCATGAGCGAGCCTGAGGATCCTGCAGGGGACGGGTTTTTCCGCATTGGCCATATGGGGCATGTGAATGCGCAGATGATCCTGGCGACGCTGGCGTCCATGCAGGGCGGCTTTGATGCTTTGGGCATCCCATACGGGCCGGGGGCCATTGATGCGGCGATCAAGGTCATTGCCAAGGCGGCCTAGAGCCAGATTGCCGATGGCGTGGTGCATAGCGGTTTCGTGATGCCGTAGCGCGTGCCGATAGTGCGGATCAGCTGATACAGGGCCAGCAGTAGCAGCAGGACCGGGACCAGAATGGCCCAGACCAGACCCGGCCCAGACTAGACCCAGAGCGCCATCACGATCCTCAAAAGGTTCACACTCCCGATGACAAGCGTTGCGCATCCGGCCATCGGTCCCTGGGACAACGGTCGCCGGGATTGGCCGACTGTCAGGGAGATTCTTCTCGCGCGGCTGTCAGTGCGGGGGGCAGAGCGGCCTCAAATGCGGCCATTTCCGGCTCTGGCCCGCAGCTGATGCGGATGCAGCGGTCTTGCGGGGCGACGAAGGGCATGCGCACGAAAACGCCCGCCTTGATGAGATTGGCCAGCACGGCGCGTGCAAAATCGCCGTCGCTGCCGCAGTCAATCGCGACGAAATTCGTGGCGGAGGGCAGGGTGCTGAGGCCATTGGCCTGTGCGATATCGGCGATGCGCTGGCGGGAGGCGGTGACCTGTTGCCTGATCTGGCTTAGCCCGGCCTGATCCTTGAGCGCCGCCAGTGCCGCAATTTGCGCCAGCCGGTTCATGCCGAAGTGATTGCGGATTTTTTCGAAAGCGGTGATGAAGCTGGTTTCGCCCAAGGCGTAGCCCACGCGCATCCCCGCCAGTCCATATCCCTTGGAGAACGTGCGCATGCGGATCACGGCGGGATGGTCGATAGCGATGTCCGGCACAGCGTCTTTGGGGGCAAGGTCGATATAGGCTTCATCCAGCACCAGCACGCAGCCCTGCGGCAGGCTCTGCGCCATCTCTTCAAGCATATCGCCGCTGTGCCAGCTGCCCATCGGATTGTCGGGATTGGCCAGATAGATGAGTTTGGCCTTCGTTTCCCGCGCCTTGGCGAGAAGCGCCTCGGGGTCTTCGCGGTCGTCCTTGTAGGGTACCTTATGCAATGTGCCGCCGAAGCCCGCGACATGGTAGTTGAAGGTGGGATAGGCGCCATCGGAGGTGACGACCGCATCGCAGGGGCCGATCAGCAGGCGCACCAGATAGCCCAGCAGCCCGTCGATGCCTTCGCCCACGACGATATTGCCCATGTCGCAGCGATGATGCGCGGCCAATGCACGGCGCAGGTCATGGCTTTCGGGCTCGCCATACATCCAGGCCTCATGGGCGTGCGCTCTGATCGCCTCCAGCACGGAGGCGGCGGGGCCAAACCCGTTTTCATTGGCGCCGAGGCGGGCCGTGAAAGGCGCACCGCGGCTGCGTTCCTGCGCTTCGGGGCCAACAAAGGGCACGGATGCGGGCAGGGTTTCGGCAAGCAGGGTCAGGCGGGGGTAGGTCATATGCGATGGGTAGCCAGATGACGCGGGGGCGGCAAGGGTTGAAACGTGCAAGGTGGGTGATTACTTGAGAATCATTCGCAACTGGAGGGCGTTTGATGAAACTCACGCGGAGAGGGTTTATCGCCAGCATGGCGGCGGCAGGTGCGGTGCGCACGGTGCCGGGGGTTGCGGGCAAGCTTGGCGGGCGGCGGATATTGACGTTGGTTTACGACAAGTCGCTGGGCATGATGCGGGCCGTTGAAAGGGTCGTGCCGTAGGCGCGCAAAGTAGCCGTGCCGTAGGCGCGCAAAGAAGCCGCGCCCTAGGCGTGCACAGAAATTGTGCTGTAGGTCCTCTGGTTTTAATGCTTCCCTAACGTCTTGCTGGCAGATGTGGCTCAGGTTTGCTTGACTGGTGGCAGCCAAGAAGGAGCCTGTTCCATGTCCCGCGTCACCACCGAGATTTCAGATCATATTGCCCATGTGCGCCTGACGCGCGCCGACAAGATGAACGCGGTGGACCCGGCGATGCTGGCGGCGGGGATCGAGGCAGGCGAGGCGCTGAAGGGCAACCGGGAGGTGCGCGCTGTGGTTCTGTCCGGAGATGGGGCGGTCTTCAGCTCGGGTCTGGATGTGGCCAGTTTCGGCGCCCTGGCGGGGGATCCGCAGGCGGCGTTGATGCCGCGCACCCATGGCGCGGCCAACGATTATCAGCACGCGGGGATGGTGTGGCATCAGCTGGAGGTGCCGGTGATTGCGGCGCTGCACGGGATTTGTTTTGGCGCAGGGCTGCAGATCGCCTCGGGGGCGGATATGCGGATCGTGCATCCGGAGACGCGGATGAGCATCCTGGAGATGAAATGGGGGCTGGTGCCGGATATGGGCGGAATGGTGCTTTGGCCGCGTTTGATGCGCGCGGATGTATTGCGGCGGCTGACCTATACGGGCGAGGAGTTTTCAGGCCTTGCGGCGCTGGACTATGGGTTGGCAACGGAAGTGACCGAGACGCCGCTTGAGCGCGCCATGGAACTGGCGAAAGTGATCGCATCAAAAAGCCCATCAGCGGTGCGGGCGGGCAAGGCGCTGGTGAGCTATGCCTTGGAAAATGCAGCGGAAGATGTGTTGATGGAGGAAAGCCGGGCGCAGGCGGAGTTGATCGGCGCGCCTGATCAGATGGAGGCGGTCATGGCCAACATGCAAAAGCGCGCGCCTGTATTCAAGTAGTGTCAATGCGCGGGCTGCGCCCGCAACAGGTTTTGCGCGTCCCTGCGGGACACGCCGCGGGGGGGGGGGCGCTGCCCCCGTCCATCTGCGATGGACTCCCCCGAGGTATTTCGGGACCGAAGAAGGGCAGGTCAGCGCATGAATTTGCGGCGAGCGTCTGTGGCGATGTTGAGGCGCATTTCCAGATCGGAGATTTTTT
>JBCCUH010000031.1:0-12405 GCA_039197405.1 Pseudomonadota bacterium | reverse complement strand
CGCCCGGTTGCGGGTATATATGTGGGCGCTTAATGGCGCGCGTGTTCAAAGTCGTCAAGCGGCCCTGTCAAAGACATTTGTCTTTGCGTGCAATAGGATACAGGCATTGCGTACGCAGGAATACAATGAAATCTCGCTAACCTCATGTTTTACATGAGCATTTTTGTTGCCACTTAGGCTTGATGTCTGGCAAGGTCACGTCCTATGTTTCTTATAGGAAACAAGCCCGACCCCTCGACGGCTCATCAGGAGACCCAGAAGATGCCCCGCTACAAAACCCGGTTTGATCTCACTCGCGATGACATAGACGTCATTGAAGCTGCGCTGCTGGCCAGCAAGGCCCAACTCATGTCGTCCACCAATGAAACGCTGGATCCCGCCGCGCCAGAGGTTGCCAAAGCCCGCCAGATCAGTGATCTGCTGGGGCGCTTGCACAATCAAAAGATTTTCTACCGCCCGAAATCCGGCGCCTATATCAGCGGCTAAGCGGCTGCGCGCCGCCCATCGCCAGAGCCTGCTCTTGATCAATTGCGTAGAACCAGACTTGGTTCTACTGATACGCGCATGACAACGGAGAGCACGATGGCAGTTCTGCAAACCCCGCAAAACCGGCAGTTGGCCTACAACAAGACCGAAGGAGAGGGGCCGACGGTTGTTTTCCTCTCCGGTCTCAAGTCCGACATGGAAGGCACCAAGGCGATCCATCTCGAAGACTGGGCCAAATCCCAAGGTCGCGCCTTTCTGCGCTTTGACTATTCAGGGCACGGGCAAAGCTCTGGCGCGTTCACCGACGGCTGCATCGGCGATTGGGCCGAAGATACCGCTGAGGTGCTGGATACTGTCACGGATGGGCCGCTTGTGCTGGTCGGCTCCTCCATGGGCGGCTGGCAATCGCTGCTTTATGCGCGCAGTCACCCTCAAAGGATCGCAGGTCTCGTGACCATCGCCGCCGCACCGGATTTTACCGAAGACAGCATGTGGGCCGGGTTCACCGAGGCGCAAAAGGCGCAGATGGACAGCGAGGGACAGGTCGCCCTGCCATCCGATTATGGCGAGCCCTATATCATCACCAAACGCATGATCGAGGATGGCCGCAACCAACTTGTCCTGCGCAGCCCGCTGGATCTGCCGTTCCCGGTCCGGTTTCTGCAAGGCACGAGCGATGCCGACGTAGACATGTCCGTTGCGCTGAAACTGCTGGATCATGCCAACGGCCCCGACATGCGGCTCACGCTGGTGGATGGCGCGGATCACCGGTTTTCCGACGATGCCTGCCTCGCGTTGATTGAGCAATCCGTGCAGCAGGTGCTGGACCGCGCCGCCGCGTGACGTAGAGTTTTCCTTGATCCGTTTTCCCAACCGGGCAAGGTGGCGCGAAAGCCATCCGGGGGGACATCATGGCACTCAGCAAATTGCAAAAGGCCGGTTGGGGACTGGCCGATATGGGCATCGTCGTCTTCGTGATCATCAAACAGCTTCTGGTGCTCGCGTTTCTGACCTCGGTTCTGGGGGTGCCAGTCGCTCTGGCCGGGGCGATCACCACGGGCATCCTGATCTTCGACATCATCACCGATCCTCTGGTCGGCTATCTCTCTGACCGGTTGCCGACGCGCTGGGGTCGCCGGGCGCCCTGGATGGTGGTGGGCGCCGTGGTGCTGACCGGAGCCTGCGTCGGCATGTTTGCCGCCCCGTCCACAGGAACCGCAGGCGCCATCTGGGTGGCCGCCTTCTTCATCATCGCGACGATTGGCTTTACCATGGTGGTCATCCCCTATGGCGCAACGGCAGGGGAGATGACGCAGGACCCGCGAGAGCGCTCGGCGATGACAGGCTGGCGTATGGGGTTTGCCTCTGTTGGTATCCTTGTGGGCGGCGCTTTGATTCCCGGTCTTGCTCAAGGCATGGGCTATGCGGGCGCAATGACCGTCGCTGCACCGCTCATTCTGCTGCCGATCTGGCTCAGCGTCTTTCTCACCCGCAAAGCCCCGCGCATCGCAGAACCCTCCGGCCTTGGCCTGACGGAAGCCTTGGGCCTAGTCTTCGGCAACGCGCCCTTCGCTACGCTTGTCGTCCTCTATGGCGTCATGACATTGGCGGTCGCCACGATCACCGCCGGGTTGCCCTTCGCGGCACTTTATCTGGTCAATGACAGCGGGGATACAGCGCTCAGCGGTGCAGCGCAGGCGCTCTCCATGCTCTCGCTGCTCTTTGCCGCCTTCGTGCTTGGCGCGATCCTGAGCCAGGTCATCTGGGTGCTGCTCTCGCACCGGCTTGGCAAAATGGGCGCGCTTATTCTGGGGCTCACCCTCTACATCGCGCTGCTTTTCGCCCTTTATTCAGTGCTGCCCAGCACATCCGCGACACTGATGGCGGGCATGTTCGTTCTGGCCGGGATGACCAACGGGGCCTACCAGCAAATTCCCTGGGCGATGTTCCCCGATCTGATGGACGTCACCCGCCGCGACAATGGCGCCGCTATCGAGGGCGCATTTTCAGCGGTTTGGATCTTTGGCCAGAAAGTTGCGAACGCGCTGGCGCCGCTTTTCCTGGGAATGATCCTTTCGGCCTACGGCTGGGCCGAAACCACGCAAGGCGTCGCCGATCAATCCGATGCGGCGCTTGGCGCGTTGCGCGGCGCGATCACCCTTCTTCCGGCGGCGATCATCGCGCTGTCGATCTTGGGGCTGCTGGTGATCTACCGCCCGCGCGCGCGGGCCATGCTGGGGGCGGCGCATAAACTCTGAGCTTGCCCGAAACGCACGAAGGGACGTCACATGATCTACCTGCTGCTTTTGCTTGCGGTGCCGGTTGCATTGCTCTGGATTTTCGGATCGCGCGAGAAGGTGGATCTGACTGCCACCTTCGATCCTGCCGCGCTGGGCCACGATCTGGACGCCTATTTCGCGACGGAAGAAGCGAAGTTCCCCGACATCATCCCTGGCGCTGCGAAACGGGTGATCTGGGCCAGTGCGCAACATGTAAAAACGTCGGTCTCGGTGCTGTATATCCACGGGTTTTCCGCCTGCTCCGAGGAGATACGTCCCGTGCCCGACAATCTGGCGCAGGCGCTTGGGGCCAATCTGGTCTACACGCGCCTCAGCGGTCACGGGCGCGGCGGCGCGGCGATGGCAGAGCCCGAGGCAGGCGACTGGATGCGTGATGCCGCCGAAGCGCTGGCCGCCGCGCGGCAGGTGGGCACGCAGGTCATCGTTGTCGCCACATCGACCGGTGGCACGGTTCTGGCTGCCGCCGCCCTGCGCGAGGATCTGATGCAGAATGTGGCAGGGCTCATATTCGTCTCGCCGAATTTCGCGATCCGCAACCCTGCGGCTTTTCTTCTCACTCTGCCGGGGGTGCGCTGGTGGGGCCCGAAACTGGTGGGGGCAGAGCGCCGTTTCGACCCGATCAACGCACAGCACGCGGCATTCTGGACCACCCGCTACCCGACCGTCGCCGCACTGCCGATGGCGGCG
This sequence comes from Pseudomonadota bacterium, assembly GCA_039197405.1. GTDB lineage: Bacteria > Pseudomonadota > Alphaproteobacteria > Rhodobacterales > Rhodobacteraceae > Planktotalea. The sequence continues at coordinate 8,932 of JBCCUH010000031.1, read as the reverse complement.
CTGGTCAAAGCGGTCAGCCGCCTGAACCTCGGTGCCGCCCGCACCCCTGCGCTGTTCATGTTCTGCGAAAAAGATGCGGTCGTCAGCCCGCGCAAAACAAGGGCAATCGCCCGGCAATGGGGTGGGCCGTCGCAGATCCATCTGGCTGCACTGGGGCCGGGTGATGATCCGTGGAACCATGTCATCGCCGGTGACATTCTGTCGCCCGGTCAGACCGGCAAAGTCTCAAAAGCCATGATCGACTGGTCGAAAGACATATTGGCACGGTGACCGCAACCTGCGCGCGCCTGCGTGCCGCCGCGCGGGACGGCGTCTCGCCTGGGGTTGAATCTGCCGGACCCCACCCTGAATTTGCAAGCGTATGCAAAAAAGGCTTGAGCGCCGCGCAGGTCGCACTATTGTACCTTCAGACTGGATTCATGGGGCGTCAGGTATTGCGCCTGATCGGAGGATGACATGGCGGAGTATCTTAAACGCGGCAAACCAGCCGACGAACGAGCCGAAGACGATGCGAAAACGCGCGCGGTGGTCGAGGCCACCCTCGCAGATATCGAAAAGCGCGGCGATGCGGCAGTGCGCGAGCTGTCGGAGAAATTCGACAACTATTCGCCCACCAGCTTCAGGCTCAGCCAGCAAGAGATCGACGATCTGATGGCGCAGCTCAGCCCGCGCGAGCTGGACGACATCAAATTCGCCCAGGCCCAGGTGCGCAACTTTGCCCAGGCGCAGCGCGATTCCATGCTCGATATCGAGGTGGAAACCATGCCCGGCGTCATTCTGGGCCACAAGAATATCCCGGTTCAATCGGTGGGTTGCTACGTTCCTGGCGGTAAATTTCCGATGGTCGCCTCTGCGCATATGTCCGTCGCGACAGCCTCTGTCGCAGGTGTGCCGCGCATCATCGCCTGTACACCGCCCTTCAACGGCAAACCAAACCCCGGCGTGATCGCCGCCATGCATCTGGGCGGTGCGCATGAGATCTACGTGCTGGGCGGCATTCAGGGCATCGGTGCCATGGCGCTTGGCACTGAAACGATTGACCCGGTGCATATGCTGGTGGGACCGGGCAACGCCTTTGTCGCGGAGGCCAAACGCCAGCTATTCGGCCGCGTAGGTATCGACCTTTTTGCCGGTCCGACCGAAACCATGGTGATCGCGGATGAGCATGGCGCCGATGCCGAGCTTTGCGCGACTGATCTTCTGGGTCAGGCAGAGCACGGCTACAACAGCCCATGCGTGCTGCTCACGAACTCCAGAAAGCTCGCGACCGACACGATGGCCGAGATCGAGCGCATCCTCGGCATCCTGCCCACTGCCGGCACCGCCCGCGTGTCGTGGGAGGAATATGGCGAAGTGATCGTGGCTGAGGATTACGACGAAATGCTTGCCATCGCCGATGATATCGCCTCCGAACATGTGCAGGTGATGACCGACCGCGATGACTGGTTCCTGGAGAACATGACCTGCTACGGCGCGCTGTTCCTGGGCGCGCGCACCAATGTCTCCAACGGTGACAAGGTGATCGGCACCAACCACACGCTGCCCACCAAAAAGGCGGGGCGCTATACGGGCGGGCTCTGGGTCGGTAAGTTCCTGAAAACACATAGTTATCAAAAGGTCACCACCGATGAGGCGGCGACGCTGATTGGAGAATATGGCTCGCGGCTGTGCATGCTGGAAGGCTTTGTCGGACATGCCGAACAGTGCAACGTGCGCGTGCGCCGCTATGGTGGGATCAACGTGCCCTACGGCGAAGGCGCGCCCTACCGCGAGGCAGCTGAGTGAGCGATATCGCTGAGGCCAAAGCCCTCGTTCGCGCCTTTTGGGAGGCTGTTGATACCGCCCCCGCAGGCAGTCTGGCAAAGGTCGCGGCGCAACATCTGGACGCGAAGTTTCACTGGCAGGGCTTCGCGCCCTTGCCACAGACGCGCGGGCCGGAAGAGTTTGCAGAGGTGTTTCTTGAACCCTTCAGGGCCGCTTTCCCAAGCTATGAGCGGCAAACGCATATCTTCATGGCCGGTGTCAGCAATGGCCGGAAGGACGGGCAGGGCGATGGGGCCTTATGGGTCGGTGCGACCGGCTATCTGACCGGGCGGGCCGCGCAGGACGCCTTCGGCATCCCCGCCGGAACGACTGATCTGCGCCTGCGCTGGTCGGATTTCTTCCGCATCGAAGACGGCAGGATCGTGCAGTGCCAGCAGTTGATTGATGTGATCGACTGGTTCGAACAGATCGGCCGCCCGGTGCTGCCCAAACCGCGCGGCGTGGCGCATGTCTGGCCTGCGCCCACTGGTGTGGAAGGGTGTTACTGGGATGCGCAGGATGCAGGCATCGGCGCGGCCACGCTGGAGCTTGGACGCCGCTTCATCTTTGATGGGCTGAACGCCTTTGACGAAAACGATCTGGGCTCGATGGGGATGGATCAGTTCTTTCACCCCAACATCAAATGGTACGGGCCGGGCGGGATCGGCGCCTGTTTCAGCCATGCTGAGTTTACAAGCCTGCATCAGCAGCCCTGGCTTGTCGCCTTTCCAGACCGCGAAGTTCAGGACCTTGATAACCTCTTTGCCGAAAGCAACATGGTGGCCGGATCAAGCTTTCCCGGCGTCATCGGCCATCAGACCGGGCCCTACCAGGGGGTTGCCGCCACTGGCGCGCAGGTGGCGTTCAAGGGCATCGATTTCTGGCTGCGGCGCGGTGATCAGTTTGTTGAGAACTGGGTTTTTGTGGATTTCATCGACATGTTTGCGCAAATGGGCGTGGATTTGATGGAGCGGATGAAAAACGCTGGCTGATGTTCCTGTTTTGATCTAGTTTTGCGGAGCGTGCTGCGCACGCGCTTTGGGTGCATGGCCCTGGGCCATGCGGATTGGGGCGCTGCCCCAAACCCCGGAGTTTACTGGCAAGATGAAGGAGCTTTCATGGAGCAGCGGGTAAGTTTGATCACATTGGGTGTCACGGATATGGGCGTTTCAGCAGAGTTTTACGATGCTTTGGGCTGGGTTCGTGTTCAGACGCAGGATGGCGTTGTGGCCTATGATCTGATTGGCGCGACGCTGGGTTTGTATCCGCTGGCGGCTTTGGCCGAAGATATCGGTGTGGATCTGTCCGAACTGGGCGCGGGCCGCATGACTCTGGGGTATAACTGCCGGGAAAAACCCGAGGTTGCCGAGGTTCTGAGCCGCGTTGAGGTGGCAGGAGGCAAGGTTCTTAAAGCGGCTGCAGATGTGTTCTGGGGCGGGCATCACGGCTATTTCGCCGATCCTGACGGGCATATCTGGGAGGTGGCGCATAATCCGTTTTCGCCCCTTCGCGAGGGAGATGGCGCATTTCGCTGGAACGGCTTTGGTGCATGAGACGCCCCGGCAGCATGTGGTCGCTGGAGACCCTGGGGCGGGTGCGGCTGTCGAAGTATTTCTACATGCGCGAGTTTCTTTATTCCGAGATCGGCAATTTCCACCGGCTGCAGAACATTCCGGACAATCCTGATCTTGCGATCGAACGGGGCCGCGCGTTTTGCACGGCGCTGCTAGATCCGCTGGAAGAGACCTTTGGCCGGGTCGCAGTGCGTTCGGGCTATCGCGCGTCGTCGCTCAATCGGTTCGGCAATGAAAACCGTCTCAATTGCGCCCGCAATGACTATCCGCTGGAATGCCACATCTGGGATTTGCCGGAGGTAGAGATTGCTGGCGCCTCGGTGGTGATCCCCTGGTTTGCCGATCACTATGAGGCCGGGCGCGACTGGCGCGATCTGGCCTATTGGCTTTATGATCACCTGCCCTTTGCCGAGGTCTGGTTTTTCCCCAAGCTGTGTGCCTTCAATATCTCATGGAGACCCTCCAGCCCGCGCCGGATCGACAGTTATGTCGCGCCGAAAGGCACGCTGTTGAAGGCGGGGATGGACCCGCCCGAGCCGCGGCAGGACAGGCGCACGCGCTATGCGGATTTCCCGCCGTTTCGCGGATTGACCCTGGCATAAACCACCACTGGACATGGCTGCGGCACGCGCGTAACCTCGTTTTGCAATCCTATGCAAAAGGCCGCATTCATGCCCCTTCCGAAAACACCTTCCTTCCGGCTGGACGGACAGCGCGCGCTGGTCACCGGCGCGTCCAGCGGCATCGGCCATGCATGCGCGGTGGCCCTCGCGGAAGCGGGCGCACATGTCACTTTTGCCGCACGGCGTGAAACTGCGCTGCGCGATGTGGTGGCTGAGGTCACCGGCGCAGGGTTCAGCGCCGATGTACTGGCACTGGATGTGACCGACACCGATGCCGTGCGCCATGCGTTTGCTGGCGAAGGCTATGATATTGTTCTGAATTCCGCCGGTCTTGCACGCCACTCTCCGGCGAGCGAAACAACCGAAGACGATTTCGACGCGGTGATGAATATCAATCTGCGTGCTGCCTATTTTCTGGCCCAGCAAGCGGCCATTGCGATGCAGCGGCGCGGTGGCGGGTCGATCATTCAGATCTCCAGCCAGATGGGCCATGTGGGCGGCGTGGATCGCGCGGTGTATTGCGGAAGCAAACACGCCATCGAAGGCATCAACAAATCCATGGCCATCGAATTTGGCAAGGACGGGATCCGCGTCAATTCCATCTGCCCGACATTCATTCTGACCCCCCTGACCGAAGCCACGTTCAACGATCCTGAAAAACGCGCCTGGATTGATGAAAAGATCAAACTGCCGCGTGTCGGGCTGGTCGAAGATATCATGGGCGCGGCGGTGTTTCTGGCCTCGCCGGCGTCCGGCATGATCACCGGGACGTCCATCCTTGTGGATGGCGGCTGGACGGCGGGATGAGTGGACGCAAGATCACCTCGCTGCAGGTGGCAGCCAGGGCAGGCGTCAGCCAGTCGGCGGTCAGCCGGGTGTTTTCAGGGGCCTCCGCCAGTCAGAAAACCGTCGAGAAAGTGCGCGCCGCCGCCGCCGAGCTGGGCTACCGCCCAAATGTGCTGGCCCGCAGCCTGATCACCGGGCGTAGCCGCATCATCGGCCTGGTGGTGGCCTATCTCAACAATCAATTCTACCCCGAAGCGCTGCAGCGCCTGTCGACACGGCTGCAGGAGCAGGGCTATCACATCCTGATTTTCATGGCCCATGGTCACGGCCCGGATGTGGACATGGTGATTGAAGAGCTGCTGGACCATCAGGTGGACGGGATCATCACCGCCAGCGTCGGGCTGAATGATGCGCTGACCGCCCGCTGCGATGCGGCGGGCATTCCGGTGGTGCTGTTCAACCGGGGGCAGGACAGCGCGTTGATGGCTGAGGTCACTTCCGACAATATCGCAGGCGGGCGCAAGGTGGCAGAGTTCCTCATGGCGGGCGGGCATCAGCGCATCGGCCATATCAGCGGCTGGACCGGCTCGTCCACCGGTCTGGATCGCGCACAGGGATTTCATGACGCGCTGGCCGATGGGGGCGGCAGATGCGTGGCCCAGATCGACGGGTTTTACACCCGCAAGGGCGCAGCTGAAGCCACTGAGCGGATGATCAGCGAACACAAGGTGGATGCGCTTTTTGTCGGCAATGATCACATGGCATTTTCGGTGATGGACACGCTGCGCGAGACATTCGGCGTGGATGTACCGGGCGAGATTTCGGTCGTGGGCTATGACGATGTGCCCATGGCGGCCTGGCCGGCCTATGCGCTGACAACCGTGCGCCAACCTGTGGGCCAGATGGTCGAGGCGACCATCGATTCGCTTTTGGGCATGATCGAACATGATCTGCCGCCAGAGAAAACACGCATTAAAGGGCCGCTGATGCTGCGCAAATCGGCCCGCATTCCAGAAGGATGGATATGAGAGGCTTTAACAACCGCTGGGCGGACTTCCCGGACTATATTCTTGGGATCACAAAAGAAATCTGGGAGGATCGCGGACTGGGCGCCCGGATGCGCGAGTATTACGCGCCCGAAGTGATCGTGCGCACGCCTGCGGGCGTCTCTGTGGGCGAACCTGCCAGCACCGCTGCCACGATGAGCACGCTGGTCGAGTTTCCCGACCGTGAGCTGCTGGGCGAGGATGTGATCTGGTCGGGGGATCCTGACGCGGGCATGCTCAGCTCGCACCGGATTGTGTCAACCGTCACCCACGCGGGCGATGGCGCTTTCGGGCCTGCCACGGGCAAGACGATCACCTACCGCGCGATTGCCGATTGCTATGCCAAGGACAACCAGATCAGCGATGAATGGCTTATCCGCGACAATGGCGCGATTGTCCGGCAGATGGGCTATGATCCGAAAGACTGGGCGCGTGGCAAGATCGAAGCGGGCGCCGGTGCGCCGCTGTCTCCGGCCACCGATGTAGAGGGGCCCTATCTGGGGCGCGGCAATGATGATGCCTGGGGGCAAGCTTACGGCGATATCCTGACCCGGATGATGGGCGCCGAGTTTTCGATTATCCCCGAACAATATGACCGTGCCTGCCATCTGTCCTACCCTGCGGGTGTCGATGGCCACGGCTGGGGCGACGCCGATAGCTTCTGGCTGGGTCTGCGTGCCGCCTTCCCGTCGGCCAGTTTCGAGATCCATCACCAGATCGGTATGGAAGAGCCGCTGATGCCGCCGCGCGCCGCGCTCCGCTGGTCACTGACCGGCACCCATTCCGGCTGGGGCAGCTTTGGCGCGCCGACCGGCGCCGAGGTGCATGTCATGGGCATCAGCCATGCTGAGTTCGGACCGCGCGGCATACGCCGCGAATACGTGCTATTTGATGAAACCGCGATCTGGATACAAATCCTGCGCCACACCGGATAAGTCGGCCCGCGCCGCAAAAGAAGGAAAACGTCATGATCAAGACAACCCATGTCGGCAGCCTGCCGCGCACTCAGAAAACCGTTGATTTCATCTTCGCCCGCGAAAATAGGCAGGACTACGATCAGGCCGCCTTTGATGCGGAAATGGCATCGGCCTGCGCTGAAACCGTGCGCCAGCAGGTCGAGGCGGGCGTAGATGTGGTCTCGGACGGCGAGACCTCCAAGATCAGCTATGCCACTTATGTCAAGGACCGCTACACCGGTTTTGACGGCGACAGCCCGCGCAACGCGCCCGCCGATCTCAAACTGTTCCCCAGCTTTCTGGAACGGCTCGCGGACGACGGCGGCACGCCAACCTATGCGCGCCCCATGTGCGTGGGCGAGGTGAAAAGCAAAGGGCAGGGCGAGCTGGAAAAAGACATCGCCAACCTCAAGGCCGGGATGGAGGCGCATGGCGCCACCGAAGGCTTCATGAATGCCGCCTCTCCGGGTGTTATCTCTCTGTTTTTGCGGAATGATTTCTACGCGAGCCGTGATGAATACCTGGCCGCGCTGGCCGATGCGATGCGCGATGAATATCGCACCATCGTGGACAGTGGCCTGCTGCTGCAACTCGATTGCCCGGACCTCGCACTGTCGCGGCACATGTTGTTTCAGAACCTTTCCGACGAGGAATTCCTCAAGATCGCAAACAGCCACGTCGAGGCGCTGAATCACGCGCTTGACGGGATTGATCCTGCCCGCGTGCGCGTGCACATCTGCTGGGGCAACTACGAAGGCCCGCATGTCTGCGATATCGACATGGACAAGGTCTTTGGCACGCTGATGAACGTCGGCGCGAACTATCTGCTCTTTGAGACATCCAACCCGCGCCACGCCCATGAATGGACCGTTTTCCGCGACCGCAAGTCCGAGATTCCGGACGATAAGATCCTCGTGCCGGGGGTCGTCGACACCACCACGAATTTCGTCGAACACCCCGAACTGGTGGCGCAGCGGGTGGAACGCTTTGCCGGTATCGTCGGTGCGGATCGGGTTGTGGCCGGGTCCGATTGCGGCTTTGGCACATTTGCAGGCTTCGGAGCGGTTGACCCTGCGATCGCCTATGCCAAATTGGGGCGCACTCAGCGTGGGCACGAAACTCGCCTCCTCTCGCGTCTAAGGAGACATCCGCATGATCGAACCGGTCGTCTTTTTGCCCGGTATGATGTGTGATGCGCGCCTTTTTGGCCCGCAAATCGCAGAATTGTCGGCCGATCGCCCGGTGATGGCGGCGCCCGTGCATCAGGGCGAGCGGGTCGAGGAAATCGCCTCGGCATTGCTGGCTCAGCTTCCGGCCAAATTCGCGCTGGCCGGCCTCTCGATGGGCGGCATCGTCGCCATGGAGGTGCTGCGCCGCGCGCCCGACCGCGTCACGCGCCTGGCGCTCATGGACACCAACCCCTTGCCCGAAACACCCCAGGTGGCCGCCGGGCGGGAGCCGCAGATCATCGGCGCGCGCTCCGGCCGCCTGCTGGAGGTGATGCGCGAGGAAATGAAGCCCAATTATCTCGCGCCGGGGCCGCAGCGCGTCGATGTTCTGAACCTTGTGATGGATATGGCAGAAGTGCTTGGCCCGGAGGCTTTCGTGCGCCAGTCCCGTGCGTTGCAGCGCAGGCGCGATCAGCAAAAGACCCTGCGTGCCTGCAAAGTGCCGGCACTGGTGCTGTGCGGAGAACACGACGCGCTTTGCCCCGTCAAACGTCACAGCTTCATGGCCGAGTTGATCCCCTATGCCGAGTTGCGGGTCATTCCGGGGGCAGGGCATCTGCCGACGCTGGAACAACCCGCTGCCACAACGGCCGCCTTGAAGGAATGGCTCGCGCAGCCGTTCGTGTTGCAGTAATGGCGGGCGGCTGGGCAAAGGACGGGGCCGAGCACGAGCAGATCGAGGCTTCGATCAACGATGAACTGGCGCGCCTCAAGGCGCAAAAACAACCTGTCGGTGAGAGCCTGACCCATTGCGCGGAATGCGAAGAGGAAATCCCGCAAGCGCGCCGTCTTGCAAGACCGGGGGTCAAGCTCTGCATCGACTGCCAGCAAGAACGTGACGACAGCTTCAAGGCGCGCGGCGGTATCAACCGCCGCGGCTCAAAAGTCAGTCAGCTGTAGTAGAGGGGCAAAATT
>JBCCUH010000030.1:0-12407 GCA_039197405.1 Pseudomonadota bacterium | reverse complement strand
GTTTGGCGGCGATTTCGCCACTGAGGCGGTCTATCGCGATATCGAGGTGAAATGCCTGATCCGATCTGGCGGGCTGGAAGAGTGCTGGGACGATCCCGAGGGTATTGTCGAGGCGATTGACGCAGGCACCTTTGATGCAAACACGGAAGGCTTTGAGAAAGGCTGGATGCTTTGGCCGCTCATTCCCTATTCCTACAACACGACAGTGGACAGGCCCGGCGCCGCGCCGCTGCCACCCAATGACCAGAACCTGCTGGGCACCGATGATACCAAACGCGATGTGCTGGCGCGGGTGATCTACGGCTTTCGCCTGTCGATCGTTTTCACGCTGATCGTTACCGCGATATCCAGCGTGGTCGGCATCTTTGCAGGCGCGCTGCAGGGGTACTTCGGTGGCTGGGTTGATCTGATCTTTCAGCGAGTGATCGAGATATGGGGTGCTACGCCCTCGCTTTATGTCATCATTATCCTCTTTGCGATATTGGGGCGAAGTTTCTGGCTTTTGGTCTTTGTCATGGTCATTTTCGGCTGGGTTGCGTTGGTGGGGGTGGTGCGCGCGGAATTCCTGCGCGCGCGCAACCTGGAATATGTGCGGGCGGCCAAGGCGCTGGGCGTCAGCAACATGGTGATCATGTTCCGCCACATGCTGCCAAATGCGATGGTCGCGACCGTCACCATGCTGCCCTTCATCGTCACTGGCACGATCGCGACGCTGGCCAGCCTTGATTTTCTCGGCTTTGGCCTGCCGTCTTCATCGCCGTCGCTGGGTGAGATGATGCAGCAGGCCAAGCAGAACCTGCAGGCGCCCTGGCTGGCGTTCACCGCCTTTTTCTCGTTCGCCTTCATGCTCTCGCTGTTGGTCTTCATCTTCGAAGGCGTGCGCGATGCGTTTGATCCCAGAAAGACCTTTTCATGAGCGCTATTCTTGAGGTGAAAGACCTTGCGGTGTCATTCCGGCAGGATGGGCAACTGACCAAAGCGGTGCGCGGTGTCAGCTTTACCGTGGATCGCGGCGAGACGGTTGCTTTGGTGGGCGAATCCGGGTCGGGCAAATCGGTCACCGCGCTCAGCACCGTGTCCCTTCTGGGTGCGAGCGCAGAGATTTCCGGCTCGATCACCTATGAAGGCCAGCAGATGGTTGGCGCGGATGAACACGATCTGCGCCGCGTGCGCGGCAATGACATCAGCTTCATCTTTCAGGAGCCGATGACCTCGCTCAACCCGCTGCACACGCTGGAGAGGCAACTGGGCGAATCGCTGGCCCTGCATCAGGGCGTTGTCGGATCACAGGCGCGCGGGCGCATCATCGAGCTGCTCAACAAGGTGGGCATTCGCAATCCCGAAAGCCGGCTCAGTGCCTATCCGCATCAGCTTTCGGGCGGCCAGCGGCAACGGGTGATGATCGCCATGGCGCTGGCCAACGGACCGGACCTGCTTATCGCCGATGAGCCGACGACAGCCTTGGATGTGACCATTCAGGCGCAGATCCTTGAGCTGCTCGCGGATTTGAAGCGCACGGAAAACATGGGGCTTTTGTTCATCACCCATGATCTGGGGATCGTCAGGTCCATTGCCGACAAGGTCTGCGTGATGAAGGACGGCCAGATCGTCGAGGCTGGCCCGACAGAAGAGGTTTTCTCGAACCCTGCGCATGACTACACCCGAACGCTGCTGAACGCGCAGGCAGGCGGCATTCCTGACCCGGTGCCGACAGGAGCGCCTGTGGTGGCGGAAACCGAGCATCTGAAAGTGTGGTTTCCCATTCAGCAGGGCTTTCTCAAACGCACTGTTGGGCATGTGAAGGCGGTTAATGATGCGACGCTGTCCGTTCGTGCGGGCGAGACCATCGGTATTGTCGGCGAATCCGGATCGGGCAAAACGACACTGGCGCTGGCCATGATGCGGCTGATCTCATCGGAAGGCGGCATCATCTTTGACGGGCAGGACACGCGGCAATGGTCCACCCGCAAGCTGCGCGCGATGCGCAAGGACATGCAGATCGTGTTTCAGGATCCTTTCGGCTCGCTCTCGCCGCGCATGACGGCAGAGCAGATCATCGCCGAAGGCTTGGGGGTGCACAGGGTTGACGAAACACGGGCCACCCGTGATCTGGTTTCGGAAATCATGCAGGAGGTGGGTCTCGATCCGGCCACGATGCACCGCTACCCGCATGAGTTTTCCGGTGGCCAGAGGCAACGCATTGCTATCGCCCGCGCGATGATCCTGCGGCCCAAGCTGGTGGTGCTGGACGAGCCGACTTCGGCGCTGGACATGACGGTTCAGGTGCAGATTGTCGAGCTGTTGCGCGATCTGCAGAAGAAAAACCAACTGGCCTATCTCTTCATCAGCCACGATCTGAATGTCGTGCGCGCCATGTCACACAAGGTGCTGGTGATGAAACAGGGCGACGTGGTTGAAATGGGCGACAGCGAGGCGGTGTTCAGCAATCCGCGCGATCCATACACCCGAACGCTTCTGGCCGCTGCGCTGGATCACCGTGCCGCTGGCTGAACCAACCTCTCAGCCTGGCCCGATCATAAAACATTGCACGTTGCGGGCCTGCAGCCTGCGACAGGCAAGATCGGCGCGTTCCCGGCTGAGCCCCATGAAATTCGCATCAAAGCCAGTGTTGCGTTCGGTCACCTTGCGCAGGGCGCCGTCCAATGTGCTCATCTCTGCCAGGGCGGTTTTCAGCAGCACTTTCTCGGCGCTGAAGCGGCTGGGGAAACGCCCGATATTGATGCCCCAGTGACGTCCGCCCGAGGTGGATACACGCGTGACGATCTCTTGCTCTGGCTGTTTCGATGCTGTCGGCTTCGGCTGGGTCAGCGAGGCCATCAACAGCTTTTGCGGGCGCACCACCGGTTTGGGTGACTGCGCGATGGCGGCAGTCGAAGGCGAGTTGGCAGGGGTGCCTTGGGCGGTATCGCCGCTTAGCGGGGCGATTTTCACGTCTTTGGCGATCGCTGTTGCCTGCGCCTCGACAAGCGCCTGCTGCACGTCGTTTTGCAGCGATACAAGCACCGGTGCGCTATCAACCCCGCCGCTTGTGCGCGCCTGGGGCCGCAGACTTTTCTTCATGGCCTTGGCCACCCGAATGGTTTTGGCCGTGGCGCGCGATCCGCCATAGGCGGGTTTTTGCGGTTTGCGCAGCGCGACCCGTGTAGGTGCACGTTTGAAACCCATATCCAGCAACTCGGCCACACGCGCATTGCGTGTCGCGGTGGAGCGTCCGCCGAACACGGTGGCGATGATACGTTCACGTCCACGTTCCGCCGAGGCAACCAGATTGAAACCTGCCGCGCGGGTGTAGCCGGTCTTGATGCCGTCGGCGCCTTTGTAATTGCTTAGCAGGCGGCGATTTGTGTTGGGCACTGTCTTGATCCCCGCATCAGTCGATTTGCGCGAGAAGAGGTTGTAATACTCCGGATAGTCATAAAGCAGATGCCGCCCCAGCGTCGTCATATCCCGCGCCGATGACAGGTGCCCCTTTTCGGTCAGGCCGTGCGCGTTGCGAAAGGTGGTTTTCGACATCCCTAGCGCCTTGGCGGTCCGGGTCATGCGACGTGCAAAGGCAGCTTCAGAGCCTTCCAGCGCCTCGCCGATGGCGGTGGCCGCATCGTTGGCGGATTTCACGGCTGCTGCGCGAATGAGATAGCGAAACTTGATGGTCTGACCGGCACGCAGCCCCAGTTTCGAGGGTGGCTCTGCGGCGGCAAAGCGCGAAATCTTCACCGGAGTGTCGAGCGTGATCTCGCCATTCTCAACCGCTTGAAACGCAATGTAGAGCGTCATCATCTTCGTCAGCGACGCCGGGTGCAGCCGGGCGTCGGCATTGCGCGCATGCAGCACCTCGCCAGAGCGCGCATCCACCACCATAGCCGCATAGGGAGCCGCAGCCACGCTAAGCGGTAGTGCAATGACCAGCCAAAGAATGGAAATTACCAATAGCCCTAACCGGGCCGGTGAGATCACCCGCGCCTTCACGATCTATCGCCTTTTCTGCCTCATGCCGCCGGTGTCCGGCTGACTTATTGTTTGTGACTAAAAGATAACACATAAGTTTCGATTAATAAACCACTCAAAAGTAACAGATTTTCCGACTGGTGCCATTTTGCCGGGCAACATCTTGGGGTGGGTTCTGTCTTGGTCACCACACCTGCGATTATGGCAGGAATGTGGCAGCGATCAGGACGAATCGTCGATCACCTCGGGCAAGTCATGCATGGACGTGATTTGCTTGTAGCGCAGCCCTGATGCGGGTGGATCGGCATGTTCGAAATCCCAGGCCAGGTCCTGCGGGATGAACGTGGCCCAGGCCCCGGCATCAAGCGCTGGAAGAATATCCGATTTCATTGAGTTCCCGACCATCATCGTGCGCGACGCGCCGCCGGGACAGCCCGACAGAATTCGCTGATACACATGGGTGGTCTTGTCCGATACCACATGCGCCTGGGAAAACAGATCGCCCAGACCGGACTGCGCGATCTTGCGTTCCTGATCGAGCAGATCACCTTTGGTGATGATGATCAGATGTTTGTCCTCGGCGAGTTTCGTCACCGTGTCCTGAACACCGGGCAAAAGCTCGATGGGATAGGCCAGCATCTGTTGACCTGCCTCCAGCAGTCCCGCGATCACGTCCCCCGGCACGGCGTTATCCGTGACTTCCAGCGCGGTTTCGATCATCGACAGCACAAATCCCTTCACGCCAAATCCATAGTGGCCAAGGTTGCGCCGCTCGGCCTGTGTCAGACGCGCGTGCAGGTCATCGCCCTGGTAATAGGGGGCAAGCTGCGCCTCGAAATGGGTCTGCGTCAGCTTGAAATACCGTTCATTGTGCCACAGCGTGTCATCGGCGTCGAAAGCGATTGTTTCAATTGGCATGGCTGCGGCGCCCTTACTCTTTTCCTAACTGATGTTAACGTTATATAGAGCCTAATGCTGCAAAGACCTTGTAGGAATTTCGGACCGTCATGACCTCATTTGAGATATGCGCTGCTGGGCCAAACGACGATGACACGGATACCAGTGTTGTCGTTGAAACGCGTGCCAAAACGCGCAAGCCGCCGCTGTACAAGGTTCTGCTTCTCAACGACGATTATACCCCGATGGAATTCGTGGTTCATGTTCTGGAGCGGTTTTTCGGCATGACCCATGCGCAGGCCTTCGAGATCATGCTTGTCGTGCACAAGAAGGGCGTGGCCGTCGTTGGCGTGTTCAGCCACGAGATTGCCGAAACCAAGGTTGGTCAGGTCATGGATTTCGCCCGGCGCCATCAGCACCCGCTGCAATGCACCATGGAAAAAGAATAACCCTGCATGAGCATGTCCCGACTAGCCTTGGCTGAGCAGGCAGCGCTTTTGCCTGATCTTGGCGCGTGCATCGCGGTTCTTGGGCCCTGCGATCCAAGTCATGTGGGCGGTTTGACGGCCGATGCGCTGTGCGGTGTTCAGCATTCGTTTCAACTCACGCAAAGCTGGCAGCAGGCAGGTCTGCCTGTGGGGCGCGTGTTTCCGGAGGGTGCAACTGGGGCCATCGTCATCGTCCCGCGCGCCAAAAAGGACGCACGCAACCTGATCGCTCTGGCTGTATCGCAGCTGCCCGCAGGGGCGTGGATCGTCGTTGACGGGCAGAAAACGGATGGCGTGGAAAGCCTGTTGAAGGATGTGGGCAAGCTGATCGGAAAGCCTGGGGCATACTCCAAGGCACATGGGAAAACCTTCTGGTTTGCCAACACCGATACCGCCCCCCTGAACGATTGGGCGCAAGCAAGCGATGTCATCGCAGGCGGGTGGCGTACCGCGCCGGGCGTGTTTTCCGCCGATGGGGTCGATCCGGCCTCGGCCCTGCTGATCGACAGCTTGCCCGAAATCGCCGGAACGGTGGCCGACCTTGGTGCCGGCTGGGGCTATCTGTCGGCGAAGGCTCTGGCCAAGTCCCCTGCGATTGAGGCCATGCATCTTGTTGAAGACAATGCCGCCGCGCTTGACTGTGCCCGGCACAATGTCAGCGATCCGCGTGCTAAATTTCACTGGCTGGATGCGCTAAGCTGGCAGCCCCCTGCTCTGATGGACTGGGTGATCATGAACCCGCCGTTTCACAGCGGCCGCGCGGCGACACCGGATCTGGGTCAGGCCTTCATTCACAAGGCACGCGACATTCTGAAACCTGGCGGCACGCTTGTTATGGTTGGCAATGCGCATCTGCCCTATGATGTCACCCTCAATGAGGCGTTTCACGCGCCGCAGATTATTGCGCGGACCACGCGCTTCAAAGTCTATCAGGCCGAAGCCCGCCGACGCGTCTCCAGAAATCGTTGACGCCACGCGTCTGTCCTGTCACGCCTAGTCAGGCAGCAAACCGGAGCCTTCCCCCATGTCTTTCTCGATTGATGGCAAGACCGCGATTGTCACTGGTGCAGCCAACGGGATCGGGCTTGCGATTGCCCGCCAGTTTGCCCAGCAGGGCGCCAATGTCATGTTTGCGGATATGGATGATGCGCGGCTGGCCGATGAACTGGGCGATCTTGAAGAGGATGGTAACGTCCGTCGCTTTTCGGGCGATCTGCGAGAGAAACTGACCATTGCCAATCTGCTTTCGGCGACCATCGACGCATTCGACCGGGTTGATATTCTGGTCAATGGCAGCAGGCAGGTGATGCCGACCGATCCCCTTGACCCCGACGATACCTCTGTTGGCACGATGATTGATCAGAACCTGATGACCAGCCTGCGGCTGTCGCAAATGGTGGCCAGACGCATGATCAAACAGGCCGAAGGGCGCGAAGACGGGCGCATGACTGGATCAATCGTCAACCTGTCGTCCATCGCCGCGCGCCGGGTGCTGCCGGAGTTGTTGGCATTTTCGGTGTCGACCGCCGCGCTGGATCAGATGACCCGCGCGCTAGCAGTATCGCTGGCGCCGCATCATATTCGGGTGAATGCGGTTGCTTTCGGCTCGGTCATGAGCGCATCGCTGCAAGAGGTGCTCAAGGACAACTCCGATTACCGCGACAGCATCGAGCAAAGCACGCCGCTTGGCCGGATAGCCGGGGCGCAGGAACTGGCCGACGCGGTGCAGTATCTCAGCTCGGAAGGCGCAGGGTTTGTCACCGGGCAGATCCTCACGGTTGACGGCGGGCGCACCCTGCTTGATCCCGTGCGCACACCGGCGCATTGATGGACGGCGCCCAGGTTTCGACTTTTCACAGGTAGTGATCCCATGACATCTGATATGATTCAGGAAAAAACCCGTGCATCGGCGTGGTTTGAAGACTTGCGCAACAGCATCGTTCAGGCTTTTGAAGCTCTGGAAGATACCCATGACACCGGACCTTTGGCGGATGCGGCGCCGGGACGATTTGAAGTGACGCGGACAAAACGCGCCTCCGATGACGGATCGGATGCCGGTGGCGGCTTGATGAGCGTGATGCGCGGTGGCCGCGTATTTGAAAAGGTCGGCGTGAACATATCCACGGTCTACGGCACCCTGGGCGCCCGCGCGCAATCGGCGATGGCGGCCCGCAAAGGGATCGACGGCATGGCCGAAGATCCGCGGTTCTGGGCCTCGGGCATATCGCTGGTCGCCCATATGCAAAACCCGCATGTTCCGGCCGTGCACATGAACACGCGCATGTTCTGGACGCCGCATGCCTGGTGGTTCGGCGGCGGCTCGGATTTGAACCCCTGCATCGAATACGAAGATGACACCACGTATTTTCATCAGACTCAGAAAGCCCATCTTGATGGGCATGGTGCAGATCTCTACCCCAGTCTGAAAAGCTGGGCGGATGAGTATTTCTTCATTCCGCACCGGGGCAGGGCGCGCGGTGTCGGCGGGATCTTCATGGATGACCGGTGCACCGGAGATTGGGAAGCGGATTTTGCCCTCACCCAGGATATCGGGCGGGCGTTTTTGCCGGCATATCTGCCGCTTGTTGAAAAACGCCGGGTTGCGGATTGGGATGCGCAGGACAAGGAGGCCCAGTTGGTGCATCGCGGTCTCTACGCTGAATACAACCTCGTTTATGATCGAGGTACGAAATTCGGGCTGGAAACAGGCCATGACGCCAATGCGGTCCTGATGAGCCTGCCGCCCATGGCCAAATGGGTGTAAGCGTCACGAATAGCTTTGAACCAACCCGCTGGCGATCAGCGTCCAACCATCCGCGACGACAAAGAATGCGAGCTTGAAGGGCAGTGATACGATGGCGGGTGGCACCATCATCATGCCCATGGACATCAATATCGCCGCGACCACCAGATCGATGATCAGGAACGGCAGGAACAGCAGAAACCCGACCTGAAAAGCGCGGGCGATTTCAGACAGCATGAAGCTTGGCACAAGCACTGACAGATCGGCGTCCGGGGTGGGGTGGGGCGTTTGCAGGTCTTTGCGCAGATCGGCCAACGCATAGAATGTATCTGGGTCAATCCGGGCCGCCATGAAGGTACGAAAGGGTTGCATCGCGTTTTCAAAGGCTGCGGGGGCTTCGATCAACCCGTCACCATATGGGGCGATGCCGGTGGACCAGGCTTGCAGGAAAACCGGCTCCATCACAAAATAGGTCAGGAACATCGCAAGTGAGACGAGCATCATGTTCGGCGGTGATTGCTGAAGTCCGATGCCTTGCCGCAAGATCGACAGAACGGTGATCATGAAGGGAAAACAGGTGATCATGATCAAGATGCCTGGCGCAAGGCTTAGCACGGTGATCAGGGCGATCAGCTGGATGCTGTTTTGCGTCAGGGATCCGTTGTCGAAAAACCCTTCGGTCAGATCCTGCGCGTTTGCTGGGCCGGGGATCACAAAGCACAGCACTAAAAGCGTTGCAAGGGACGCGATGCGTATCACAAGGATGCAACATCCGGTCGCAGGATTTCGATGATTCTCACCGTCAGGTTGCCCTGGCTGTCGTCTTCTGCTTCTTCCAACTGCCCGCGACCGATCAACCGGTCGCCGATAAACAGCTCAACAGGCGCGTCCACGGATTTGTCCAGGGGAAGGACCGCGTTTTCACCCAGCTCCAGCAGTTCGCGTATGCTTGGTCGCGCGCGCCCAACCGATACAGTAATTTCCACGGGGACAGAGCTGAACGGTGTTTGCTCTTCCTGCACGGGGTGCGTGTCATCCGGCATGGGCGATCTCCTGTTCGGGGTGATCATTCATCGGGTCAAATGCGCAAAGCGCAGCGGCAATCCCTTCGATGGCCTGCGGGATGTCGATGCGTTTGTTCATACCCGCAAGGGCGACATAGATCTGCCCCTCACCCAGGGTGCTGCGCGGGTTGATTGTCGCTTTGCTGGCCAATCCTTCGGCCTCCAGCAGGGCTGCGACGGCAAGCTCGTCTGCAAGGCTTGTCTCGATCTGCAGTTGATCGGGGGCGGCGGTTTCTATCAAGGAGTGAAGTTCCGTCACCAGATGCGCGTGCAGTGATTGGCTGGCCAGGCCGGGCAACAGAGTTTGCGCAACCTCGGACAAAATCGGGCGAAGCGCGTCCAGAACCATCGCGCGTGCTTCGACCAATGTGAACTCCATAGCCTCGATATTGCGGGCCAGCATCCCGGAGGCATGGGACTGGCTGTCGCCATGGGCTTTGCTGGCGTCATCCCATCCCGCTTTGTAGCCTGCGTCAAAGCTTTCCAGGCTGTCGTTGGTTGCGCTTGCCTGGGCGGATGTGGGTTGCGGGCCCAGTGAAAAATCCTCGAACAATGCTGTCATCAGGACGACCCCTGCCTTTCTTTTTGCTCAAGCCACTGGCGCAGGATATCTACTGTTTCTTCTTGCCGCGTTTCGATCATCTCGCGCAGCCTTTGGATTGGACTGTCGCTTGTGCCGGTCTCTGCGGAATTTGCTGCGCGCTCTGCTGGCACCAGGCCGTTTTCGGGCAGCACGAAATCGATTTCCCCATCCAGAATGTCCGTGGGCTCGGGCGCCAGACGATCCGGTGGCGCCAATGCCGGCACTTCGCCCGAGGTTTTTGCCGACAGGATGGGGCGCACCACGAACATTGCGATCACAATGCCGACGATTCCAAGAATTGCCATTTGGATCAAGGACATGGCGTCCAAAGTCATATCGATGAACGGGCGTTCTGCCGGGCCGCTTCCCAGGGGTGCGGCGGGGGTGAACACCATGGACTGAACGGTCACCATATCGCCGCGCGCCTCGTCATACCCCACGGCAGAGCGCACAAGCTCCCCAAGCTGTTCCAGTTCTTCGGCGGACCTTGGCTGCACCGCACCGGGAGCTGCCGGATCTTCCACTCCGTTGACTAGAACAGCGACGGACAGCCTTTTGATTGATCCGGGGGCCTTTACGATTTCGCGTTTGGTTTCAGATACTTCGTAGTTCACGCGTTCGCGGGTTTCGCTGGTTTGGCTTTTCGAGTTCTCGTCGGACGCGCCATCCCCTTCCGGCAGGTTGGACGCCACCGTCACCCCGCTGCTGCCGCTGTCTTCCGCGCTGTCGGTACGTTCTTCGTTGTCCGTGGAAATCACCACCCGGCTTTCGGGATCGAAGATTCTTTCGGTGATCGATTCGGACTGGGTGACCGTCTCGACGCTAACCTCGACAATCGCATTTCCCGCGCCGACCCGCGCTGCCAGCATGCGCTCTACCTTGTCTTTCATCTCGGACGGCAGATCGGCACCTGCTGTCTCTGCGGTGTTCGACGGGTCAGAGCCCAGCAAATTGCCGCTGTCATCAATGATGGATACATTTTCTGGCGCCAGCCCCGCCACGGCGGAAGCAACAAGAAACCGCAGCGCCCGCGCCTGTGCCGTATCCAGCGTTCCGCTAGTCGGTGTCACGAAAATCGAGGCGCTGCCGATGCGGTTTCTGGTAAACGCGCCGCTTGCGCTATGTGCGATGTGCACCCGCGCCATTGAAATCTGCGACGACGAAACGATTGTGCGCGCCAATTCCCCTTCCTTTGCACGCAGATAGGCAGCTTCGAACATCTGCGACGTGGTGCCGAATCCCGATAGCGAATCGAGCAATTCGTAGCCTTGCGAGCTGTTTGCGGGCAGGCCTTCGCTGGCAAGGGTCAAGCGAAGTTCGTCACGCCTGCCGGAAGGCACGAAAATCGCCCCGCCTTTGACGTCATATACTTCGCCGCGCTGTTCCAGGACGCGCACAACATCGCCCGCCTGGCGCGCTTCCAACCCGGAATAAAGAAGGGTCATCGAAGGTTGGGTCACCATGCGCACCAGCGATACGATCACAATGACCATGGCCACCACACCCAGACCTGCCACGATTTTGCGGGATGGGTTCAAGTTGTTCCAGTTTTCCAGCAACGCTGTCACGCTCGACCTCCTGATCGGCTGCGAATTTCCGCCCCTGTTTGGCACTGCAAACTTAATAATCGGTTAGTTACTTGAAGTTAGTTTGCGGTCATCCAAGCGATGGGCGTAGCAATGACAGCCACCGATACAATCGAAGAGGAGGTTCCGAAAAAGCGGAGCAAAGCAGGCGTTCTTGTCGGCTTGCTACTGGCCCTGGCTGCGGCTGGCGCCGGATTTTTCATAGCTTTTTCAGGGAGCTTGCCCATTGGCACCGGGGATCACCCCGCGGCCTCGGGCGAAGTGGCGGAACCGGTGAAACCGCTAGCAAGCTCTGTTTTCGTGCCGCTTGATCCGCTTGTCGTAACGATTCGGTCGTCGTCGAAATTTCGCCTGTTGCGGTTTACAGGTCAGCTGGAGGTCAATCCCGATCATGTGGACGAGGTGGAGCAGCTGAAACCACGCATCATTGATGTCATGAACACATATCTCAACGCGCTTGAGGCACGGCATTTCGAAGATCCGATTGCAATGATGAAACTGCGGTCGCAAATGCTGCGGCGCGTTCAGATCGTCACCGGACCTTCGCGGGTGGAGGATATGCTGATCATGGAATTTATCCTGCAATAAGAGGGGATTACCTTGGAAACCATCGCAGATATCTTGTTGGTCTCCGGCGCGTTGGCGGCGGGCTTTTATTGCTTTGTCCTGTCCCGCCGTTTGAATGCACTCAAATCTGCGGAAGGCGGGATAGGCGATGCGGTTTCCATGCTTGCGGCGCAGGTGGACGATCTGAATGCGTCCGTCAGCGAGGCCCGCAAGGCTGCGCAATCGTCCAGCGCATCGCTGACGCAGATGACCACGCGCGCCGAGAGTGTCGCGCAACGGCTGGAGCTGCTGGTGGCTTCCATGCATGACATCCGTGATCCCGCTGCTGCAGAAGAAGGCACCGGCGCCCCGGTGTTTTCGTCTCGTTCGGGAAGGGCGCCCCACTCATGAAAACACGCTACAGTGAATTTGCAGCGCGCCCGCTGACCGTGATTGCCATGCTACTTGTCGTGTCGGCGCTGGTGCGCATGCCCCTGATCGCCTCCGAGGCGCGGTCGCTCGATTCGGAAGCTG
>JBCCUH010000029.1:0-12429 GCA_039197405.1 Pseudomonadota bacterium | reverse complement strand
GGTCGAGGCCCGCGCAACTCTGCCCCATGCGAAACAGGTGGAAGAATTTGGCGACCTGATGTTCGTCATGGCCAATCTGGCACGGCATCTGTCCATCGACCCAGAAGAAGCCCTGCGCGCCGCCAATGCAAAATTCACCCGCCGATTTGAACAGATCGAAGCCGACCTTGCCAAAACGCAAAGACGCCCCGAGGACAGCACGCTGGACGAGATGGATGCGCTTTGGGACAAGGCCAAAGCTGCTGAAAAGACAGGCTGACACCTGCGGAACTATGCCGGTACTGCGCAAGCCGGATGGACAAGTCTGCAGCTTTGGATCACCCTGCGCCAAAAACCCTGGAGGCACCGTTGACGCGCAAAGACATCATTATCGACACGGACCCCGGTCAGGATGACGCAGCAGCCATCCTGCTTGCGCTTGGCAGCCCTGATCAGATCAACCTGCTCGGCATCACCTGTGTTGCGGGCAACGTGCCTCTCGACTTGACCGCGCGCAACGCGCGGATCGTGTGCGAATTGGCGGGCCGGTCAGATGTGCCGGTCTATGCAGGCTGCGATGTTCCCCTGCGGCGCAAACTGGTGACGGCAGAGCATGTGCACGGCAAAACCGGGCTTGATGGCCCTGACCTGCCGGAGCCACAGATGCCTTTGCAAGAAAAACACGCGGTGGAGTTTCTGATCGACACCCTGCGCGAAAAGCCTGCAGGCACAGTCACGCTCTGCCCGCTTGGCCCGCTCACCAACATCGCCAGCGCGCTTACGCAGGCACCGGACATAGCAGACCGTATTGCGCAAATCGTGCTGATGGGCGGCGCTTATTTCGAGGTGGGCAACATCACCCCGGCAGCGGAATTCAACATTTATGTCGATCCGGAAGCAGCTGATATTGTGTTCAAATCCGGAATTGATATCACTATGATGCCGCTGGACGTAACGCATCAGGTGCTGTGCACGCCTTCACGAATTCAAGCGATGCGCGATCTGGGCACGGCAGTGGGCAGTGCCATGGCCGATATGACCGATTTCTTTGAACGGTTTGACAAAGACAAATATGGCTCGGACGGGGCACCGCTGCATGATCCATGCGTCATCGCCTATCTGCTGAAACCTGACCTGTTTTCAGGCCGCCATATCAATGTGACCGTTGAAACCGGATCAGAGCTGACCCTCGGAATGACCGTTGCAGATTACTGGCGTGTGACGGACAGGCCCGCCAATGCGATGTTTATCAAAGATGTCGATGCAGACGGCTTTTTCAACTTGCTGATCGAACGGTTGGGCCGGTTATGAGCGCGGCACTGCATCTGGCCAAGCCCGGCGATCTGGCCAAGCTCATGCCGCTGGTGGCTGCCTTTCACGAGGGCGAGAACATCTCGTCCAGCGCAGAGACGCGCGAGGCTGCGCTTGCGCCCTTGCTGGACGGCTCGCCGCATGGGGCGGTCTACCTCATTGGCCCCCAGAACGCACCGATTGGCTACATCGTCGTCACCTTCGGTTGGTCCATCGAGTTTGGCGGTCTGGATGGGTTTATCGACGAGATATTCATCCGGCCAGGCGTGCGCGGTCGCGGCGTCGGCAGTGAAGTGATCACGTCGCTGGTCGCGATGCTGAAATCGGTCGGCATGAAAGCCCTGCATCTGGAAGTAGAGCCGGACAACGATCGCGCGTTGCGGCTTTACCGGCGCTGCCATTTCAGGATGCGTGACGGGTATCATCTGATGTCCCGTGTGCTTTGACGACAGTGCACCTATATTGGCCCTATGAACATTCAAATCCCCTTTGACAACAGCTACGCACGCCTTGGCAATGCGTTCTCTTCTTCTCAGGCGCCCGAGGTTCCGTCCGATCCTCGGCTGATTGCCTACAATGATGCGCTTGGCGCTGAGCTGGGCATTCCGCGCAGTTCTGACCACGAGACGGCCCGTCTCTTTGGGGGTGCCGAGCTAGCCCAAGGGTCCGAGCCCATCGCGCAGCTTTATTCCGGGCATCAGTTTGGCGGCTATAATCCGCAGCTTGGCGATGGCCGCGCTGTTTTGCTGGGCGAGGTCTTGGACAGCCTTGGCGCACGCCATGACATTCAGCTCAAGGGATCAGGGCGCACGCCTTATTCGCGCGGCGGCGATGGCAAAGCCTGGCTGGGACCGGTGCTGCGCGAATATGTGGTGTCCGAGGCGATGCATGCTTTGGGAATACCGACGACGCGAGCGCTTGCGGCGGTGTCGACCGGCGATCTGGTGTACCGTGAACAGGGCGGCCTGCCCGGCGCGGTGCTGACGCGCGTGGCGGCCAGCCACATCCGCGTCGGCACGTTTCAGGTGTTTGCTGCGCGAGGCCAAATCGCAGAGTTACGCCAGCTTCTCGATTACACGCTTGCGCGCCACTATCCTCAGGCCACGGGTCCCGAAGGATTGTTGCAATCGGTGATTGACGCGCAAACCCGGCTGATCCCGGCCTGGATGGGCGTCGGTTTCATCCATGGGGTGATGAACACCGACAATTGCCAGATTGCCGGACAAACCATCGACTATGGCCCCTGCGCCTTCATGGACGCCTATGACGCGAACCGCGTTTTCAGCTCCATCGACCGGCATGGGCGCTATGCCTTTTCCAATCAGCCGGACATCGTGATGTGGAACATGGCCCAGCTTGCCACGGCGCTGGTTCCGCTTATGCCGGACACCGACGCGGCGGTGGAAAAATTCACGGCGATGATCCACACGATGCGCGACGGGTTGCGCGCAGAATGGGCGCGCGTCTTTGCGGCCAAGATCGGGATCAGCGCGCTGCGCGATGGCGATGAACAGCTTATTGCAGAGCTCTTGGGCCTGATGCAAAGCGACGGGGCGGATTTCACCAACACGTTTTTTGCGCTGACACATGGATCGGCACAGGATGAGGTGATCAATCGCGAGGCTTATCTGGATTGGCACATGCGCTGGCAAGAAAGATTGCAAGATGAAACAGATCCCGAGGCAACAATGCGGCGCAGCAACCCTGCGATCATTCCGCGCAATCACCGGATGGAGCAGATGATCGAAGCAGCCGTGGGCGGGGATTTTGCGCTTTTTCATCGCCTCAACGACGCACTGTCGCGCCCGTTTGATGCAGAGCCGGAAACGACCGATTTGCGCCGCCCCCCGACGGATCAGGAAATAGTACCCGCGACCTTCTGCGGAACCTGAGGGCGGTGCCGCTTCAGGCCTTATTGGGCCTGCGCGAAATCAGCACCAGCCCGATACAGACCAGACCCAGAGCTGCAATGATTTCTGCCCCCAGCTCTTCGCCCAGAAGCCACCAGCCCAGCACCACGCTCAGCACCGGTGACAAGAAGGAAAAGGCGGCGATGTCGGAGGCGGGGTAGATTTTCATGAGCCGGAACCAGACGAGAAATCCAAAGAGGACAAGAATGATCGACTGAAACCCGATGGCGGCCACATGGATCGGCGCGATATCGCGAATAAGCGGACCGAAAAGCGGAGCGATGACCAGATAGGTGGCACCGGACATGGCCAGTTGGAAGAACAGCTGCACCTCGGCCTCAGCCTCGCTGACCGGTGTCAGACGCACAGCCAGGGCAATAGCGGCCCAGAACAACGCCGCCAGTAGCGCCAGCAGATCGCCCAATAGATTGGCCTCGCCGGTCGCGCCATCCCAGAACGCCAGTGCGATCCCGGAAATGGCTATCAGAAACCCTAGCAGACGGACGCCGCTCAAGGTCTCGCCCGGCAGCACGAAATGTGCCACCAGACCCAGCCAGACCGGCATCGTGTAAAAGATCACGCTGGCCCGCCCCACGGTCGTCAGATCGAGCGCCAGGAACAAAAAGATGAATTCGGTGGTGAACAGCGCGCCGATCAGGCACCCGCCCCAGAACTGGCCACGTGTCACTTTCAGGGATATGCCGCGATACCGGATCCACAGCCAAAGCGCGCCCAACCCCAGCACAGATCGCAAGGCGGCTGCAAAAATCGGCGAAATGCCAACGATCGTGACCTTGATCACCACCTGATTGAAGGCAAAAAGCAGCGCAAAGCCGAGCATGGCGGTGATGCCGATGGCATCCAGTCGGGATTTTCTTTCCATGCTCCCGGCAGACCCGATGCGGCACGCAGCGTCAAGGCCAAAGCGCAAAGGAGAAACTGGTCAATTCACCGTGGATCGTTAAGCTATTGGCCAACAAGCAACCGGGAGACACCATCATGAGCCTTGTAGGAACACTAACGAAAGTGGCCATCGGTTATGCAGCGGCGCGCGGTGTCGACACGTTGTCAGGCGGGGGCGGGCTGTCTGCACTTATGGCGAATTTCACGGGGGCCGCCGGTTCAGGTGGCACCGGGACGGGCCAGAACCCGTTGCAGGCCATGATCGCACAGATGGCTGGTGGCATGGGCAATGCGCAATCGGGCGGATTGGCGGCGATGATGGGCGCCACGGCAGCAGGCGGTAAAGGTCTGGGCGATATGCTGGACAATTTCGGCAAGGCCGGGGCGGTTCCGCAGGACGCAGAGGACAATGCCGCGCTGATCCTGCGCGCAATCATTCAGGCGGCCAAGGCAGATGGCGACATTGACGCAAGCGAGAAAGCCAGGATTCTTGAGATGGTTGGTGAGGATGCCGACGCCGGTGACATCGCCTTTGTGCAGGAACAACTGGCAGCGCCCGTGGATGTTGAAAGCCTGGCGCGGGACACGCCGGACATGATGAAAATGCAGGTCTACCCCATGTCGATGATGGCAATCAACGTCGATACCCAGGCAGAGCAGGACTACATGACCGATCTGGCAGGGGCACTGGAAATTGACCCATCGACCGCGCAAATGCTCAAGTTGCAGATGGGCGTGACGCGCTGAGACAGCCCAGCTACGCTGCGTCTCTCAGGCAGCCTCATCCGCCTGCTGGCGATGCCAGAGAGTGGCATAGCGCCCTGCGCGGCCCAGAAGCTCGGCATGGGTTCCCGTCTCGGCGATACGTCCGTTTTCCAGCACCACAATCTGATCGGCATCCGCGATCGTCGACAACCGATGCGCGATCGTCAAAACCGTCCGCCCCTGCGCGGCGCGTGCCAGCGCGTCCTGAATTTCATGCTCTGTCGCACTGTCAAGCGCGGAGGTTGCCTCATCCAGCAAAAGGATCGGCGGGTTCTTCAGTAGCGTGCGCGCAATGCCGACCCGCTGTTTTTCGCCGCCAGACAGCTTCAAGCCGCGTTCACCCACGGTGGTGTCATACCCATCGGGCAATCCCATGATGAAATCATGAATCTGCGCATCTTTTGCCGCCTGTTCGATCTGGGCAAAGCTGGCGCCATCGCGCCCGTAGGCGATGTTATAGCGGATGGTGTCATTGAAAAGCACCGTATCCTGCGGCACCACGCCAATGGCATCATGCAGGCTGGTCTGGGTTATGTCCCGCACATCCTGACCATCAATCAGCACCGCCCCATCGGAGACATCATAAAACCGGAAAAGCAGCCGCCCGATGGTGGATTTACCCGACCCCGACGAGCCGACTATTGCCACAGTCTGCCCCGCTGGCACATCAAGGGACACGCCTTGCAGGATCGGACGCTCAGGGTCGTATCCAAACTGCACATCGCGCAGCTCTACCCGGCCTCCGTTCACCTTTAGATCCGGCGCATCCGGTTTCGTGGAAACCTCCGGTGGCTGCTCAAGCAGATCAAACATCTCACCCATGTCGACCAGCGCCTGACGGATCTCGCGATAAACCGTCCCTAGGAAGTTCAGCGGCATGGTGATCTGGATCATATAGGCATTCACCATGACGAAATCGCCCACTGTGAGCGTGCCGCTTTGAACACCCATCGCCGCCATGACCATGACGCCCACCAGACCGCCGGTGATCAGGAAGGACTGCCCAAAATTGAGGAACGCCAGTGAATAGGATGTTTTCAACGCCGCCTGCTGGTATTTCTCCATCGCGCTGTCATAGCGCCGCGCTTCGCGCGCTTCGGCTCCGAAATACTTGACCGTTTCAAAGTTGAGCAGGCTGTCGATGGCCTTCTGATTGGCGTCGGTATCCTGATCATTCATCTGCTTGCGCAGTTTTACACGCCATTCGGTCACGGCAAAAGTGAACCAGATATAAAGCGCGATGGTCACCGCCACGACCGCCAGATACCAGACGTCCAGCAGGAAAAAGAGCACAGCTGCGATCAGCAAAAGTTCCAGAATCAAGGGACCGATTGAAAAGAGCAAAAAGCGCAGCAGGAACTCTACACCCTTGACGCCGCGTTCAATGATCCGGCTCAACCCGCCGGTCTTGCGGGTAATGTGATAGCGCATGGAGAGGCGGTGAATATGCTCGAATGTCTGCAGCGCCAGTGCACGCAGCGCACCCTGCCCCACAGCGGCAAAGACCGCATCGCGCAATTGCTGGAACCCGTTGGACAGCAGTCGCGCCGCACCATAGGCGACGGTTAGACCAACAGCCCCCAACGCCAGATCAGAGACGCCCTGATCTGACAGCGCATCAACGGCACGTTTGTAAATCAGCGGGGTGCCGACAGCGACCAGCTTGGCCGCCAGCAGCATCAGCAGCGCGATCACCACGCGGCGCTTCACCCAGGGTTTGTCATCAGGCCAGAGATACGGCGTCACCTTTCGAATGGTGCGCATACCCGATCGCCTCTGTTCCTGCGCCAGGGCGGCATCGGTGGGTGTCAAACGTCTCATGAAAATGCCTGCAACTGATGTCGGACACAACAGATAGGTTTAGCATTCCCAAATGACCAGTAGCAGCGACCCGCTTTTAAGCGCCTCGTCCGGATTACTCCGGAATATTGAACACCTGACCGGGATAGATCAGGTCCGGGTCGCGGATCAATTCACGATTGGCCTCAAAAAGCCGGGTGTAAAGCGTGCCGTCGCCATATCGGTCCCGCGCCAGAGCCCATAGCGTCGCCCCCGGCTGAACGGTGACCGATTGAATAAGAGCGTCCCGGTCCGTTGCGGCAGCCAAGACTTCAGCATCTTCACGTTTGAACGGCGTTTCAACCCGTGCAACCACATCGCCTGCTTCATTCAGCTCATCCACACGCAGGGTGTATATCCCGGTATCAACTGCAGGCAGGTCAGCGCGCCAATTGCCATTTGCCGCAATCCGTGAGGTGGTGACCGGCGCATTGTCCAGATAGACGCGCACAAACTGCCCGGTCGCGCGCCCGGTCAGGGCGACCTCGCCTGCAGCATCATAGCTGATCGTATCCAACAGCGCCGTCATCGCATCCGTGCCGGGTGCTGCTGGCGCCTGCAACACGCGTACGCCAGTATTATCCGCGATCAGAACAGCAGGTGCCTGGTCAACCGGCTTGGCTTCAGGAGCCGTTTCCGGTTCCGCATTGGCAACTTCGGCAGTCACTGCCTGCGGAGCTGGCTCAGCTTCAGGCAAAACCGCCTGCGCAGGTGCATCTTCGACGATGTCTGGATCAACGGCCGCTGTGACAACTGGCTCCGCCATGGATGCGACTTCCGGCTCGTCCGTCTCTGCCAGCTGAACTGCATTGCTCCCGTCGGTTCGGGTTTCACCCGTTGACGCGGTGGATTGATCCTCGGTTGCCGTATCTGCGGCAGGTGGCTTTGCAGCCGCAACATCCACCGCCGGCTGCTCAACCGTCTTTTCGGCATCCGTGACCACCGGCTCGGCAACCTGAACCGGCGCGACGATCACCTGCGCATCGCTCGCGCCCCCCTCTTCAGTCTTGAGAGTGATCACCTGCGGCGACACGCTCGGTGTGATCGAAACGAAACTGGCAAACTTCCCGTCGCGACCAGCGGTTGTCTCGGCAATCACTGTCTCATCGACGCGGATTTCGACAACTGCACCTGCCTCCGCCTGCCCCGCGATCATCGCGGAGCCGTCTTGCTCTACGCGCACCACATCAAAGCTGGGGCTGACAGGCTCTGCCTGGACGGCGGTTGTCTCAACCGCCGTTTCGGCTGGCGTTTCCGGGGCTTGCTCGGCTGCCCCGTCCGACGGAGCCGAGCCAGCCTGCTTTGCGGTGTCCGGGGCGATCAGGGCCGCAGGCTCTGCTACCGGTTGAACAGCCGGGCCTGGCGCGAACATTCCGGCCATGTAGGCCGCTCCCACAGCAGCGCCCGCGACAGCCGCGCCTGCCGCGACCGTCACCCCCGTCCCGCTGGACAGAAATGCAAGCTTGCTCATATGCTCCGCCTCCCATGTGCCCTGCGACCGGGCCAAGCGTTGCGCACCTATAACAAACCTGCAAGAATCGGTCAAAACACGAAGGAGTGGCTAAATGAAGCAGCGGTCAATCTGCGTCTTTTGTGGCGCATCGGACGGGCAAAACCCCGCCTATGGCAATGCTGCTGACACGTTGGGTCACCTGATCGCCAAGCAAGGCATGCGCCTGGTCTATGGCGCCGGTGACGTCGGTCTTATGGGACGGGTAGCGCGCGCCGCACAGCACGCAGGTGGCGATACATTCGGCGTGATCCCCCAGCACCTTGTGGATTGGGAGGTCGGCAAAACCGATCTCACTCGCTATATCGTCACCGAAACCATGCATGAGCGCAAAAAGGTGATGGTGATGAACGCCGACAGCTTCATCCTGCTGCCCGGTGGCGCCGGTTCTCTGGATGAAATCTTCGAAGTCCTCACCTGGCGGCAATTGGGTCTTCATGGCAAACCTATCGTGATCCTCAATATCGATGGCTATTGGGACCCACTCATTGCTTTGCTGGATCACGTCATCGCAGAAGGTTTTGCCAAACCCTCGCTGAAAGACTTCGCAACGATCGCCGCCACGCCCCGGGACGCTCTGACGCAATTGGTCAAAGCCCCACCTTCATCTTGCCGGTAAACTCCCGCCGGAGGCTCCCCAACCGCGCCACGAAAAACGCCGCCCGAATGTCAGGCGGCGCATCTCAGCTTGCTGAAAAAAGAGCGCGCGGAAGCGCTCAATTGACCTGCATCACATGCGCGATGCGACGTTTTCCCAGTTCACCAGATTGTCGAGGAAATTCGACAGGTAGGCCGGACGCTTGTTGCGGAAATCGATGTAGTAGGAATGCTCCCACACATCACAGCCCAAAAGCGCAGTCTGACCAAAGCAAAGCGGGTTCACGCCGTTTTCGGTCTTTGTCACTTTCAACCCTCCGTCGGCGTCCTTGACCAGCCAGGCCCAGCCAGAGCCAAACTGACCCGCGCCAGCGGCAGAGAAGTCTTCCTTGAATGTCTCGACCGAGCCAAAGCTCTCCTTGATCGCCGCTTCAAGCTCGGACGGCATAGCGGACTGGCCCGGCCCCATCATCTCCCAGAACTGATTGTGGTTCCAAAGCTGGCTGATGTTGTTGAAGATACCGTTCTGCGCGACCGCGCCTGCATCATAGGTGCCGGTGATGATGTCTTCCAGGGACTTGCCATCCCATTCGGTTCCGGCGATCAGCTTGTTGCCGTTGTCCACATAGGCTTTGTGATGCAGATCGTGGTGGTACTCCAGCGTCTCCTTGGACATGCCAAGATCGGCAAGCGCGTCATGCGCATAGGGAAGATCGGGAAGTTCGAAAGCCATGATAGGGACCTCTTGGTTTGTATTTCTCTGCACCTGATAGAGTGCGCAGGGTGCCAAAGGTCAAGTGCTTCGCTCAGAATTTCCGGGTTTGAAGCTGCATGCACTTCGGTTGCGACAGGCAAATCGTAGCCTCATGTGCTGTTGCACGC
Source organism: Pseudomonadota bacterium (assembly GCA_039197405.1). Lineage (GTDB taxonomy): Bacteria > Pseudomonadota > Alphaproteobacteria > Rhodobacterales > Rhodobacteraceae > Planktotalea. The sequence continues at coordinate 2,733 of JBCCUH010000029.1, read as the reverse complement.
GAGGCTACTTGCCAAGGCAAAAGCCAGCTCAGAAAACTTCTGATCCAGGCTGTGCGGCGACTTTCAGCACATCAAAGGCGTATTGCGCGACCGAGCGGAAACAGACGACGGTAAACTCTGCTTCACCGCTTCTCCAGACTGCCGCCGGGATTTGCGCCATGCGTGAGCGGCGGATCTCGCCCATCCCGAATGTGCTGAAATCCACCGGCATCAGCTTGGCCAGCACCTCGCCAGCGCGCGCACCGGAAACGGTGAAGACAGCCCGTGCGTCAGAGACATTCACCGCCAGATAGTGGGTTCCGGCCAATGACGTGCCAAGCGCAGCAATCAGATCACCCGCCGCGCCATGATCACAGATCAGCAGCAACTCATCTGGGCTCATCCACGCCGCGCCGTTGCCGCCCTTCATCGCGATCCCGCGCTGTCCCGGCATCGCCCCGGCATGGGCTTTCACGGCCTTGACCAGTTTCTTGTCCGCCAGATCACCGCGCAGCGTGACCATGCCAGTCAGGCCCGCTTCACGCACCTCAGCGATCCCGTCTGCATAGGCTGCACCGGGCAGAGCACTCACAACATTAGACATTTTGCTTCGCCCCTTCTGCGTCATAAATCACCGGATCAACGATTTTCGCCTTATTGATCTCACCATCGGTTTTGGGGAAATCAAGCACCTCGCCCATCCGATCCGGTCCATGCTTCACCAGACCCATCGCAATCCCACGTCCCAAAGTCGCGGAGTAATAGGTCGAGGTCACGCGCCCGATCATGTTGCGCTGGCCGTTTTCATTGGTGCCGTCGGCGACAGCATAGGCGCCATCAGGCAACACAGACCCATCGAGCGTCTCCAGCCCCACCAGTTTCCAGCGATCCGGGTCGGCCATATGACTGCGCAGATGCGCGCGTTTGCCGAGGTAGTCCTCTTTCTTTTTGCTAAGCGCCCATTGCAGGTTGAGGTCTTGCGGAATGACCGTGCCATCCGTCTCGTCCCCGATCATGATGAAGCCCTTCTCGGCCCGCAGGATGTGCAGCGTTTCCGTGCCATAAGGCATCGCGCCAAACTCCGCACCCGCCTCTATCAGCGCATCCCAGAAAGCACGGCCCTGACTTGCAGGCACCGCAATCTCATAGCTCAGCTCGCCCGAGAAACTGATCCGGTACACCCGCGCGTCAAAGCCGCCGATAGTGCCATCCGCCCACTCCATAAAGCCAAGCGCGTCCTTGCTGACGTCCATTCCGCCCAGCTTTTCCAAGACCTTACGAGCATTCGGACCAACAACCGCGATTTGCGCGTATTGCTCGGTGACGTTGGCGGTGTAGACATTCCAATCCCACCATTCGGTCTGCAGCCATTCTTCCATATGGCCGTGAATGCTTTCGGCGCCGCCAGTGGTGGTGTGGCACAGGAACGTGTCCTCATCGATGCGCGCAACCACGCCGTCGTCGATCAGAAAGCCATTCTCGGAACACATGAGGCCGTAGCGGCATTTGCCGGGCTTCAGCGTGCTCATCATGTTGGTGTAAAGCATGTCGAGGAACTTGCCCGCATCCGGCCCTTTGACAATGATTTTGCCGAGGGTGGAGGCGTCCAGCAGGCCAAGGTTTTCGCGTGTGTTCTTCACCTCGCGGTTCACCGCATCATGCACGCTTTCACCGCCCTGCAAGATTGCGAACGGACGACGCCAGGCACCCACAGGTTCCCAATCTGCGCCGTTCTCGTCCATCCAATCATGGATCGGCGTGCGCCGCAGGGGCTGGAACACATCACCGCGTGCTTCGCCGCCAATCGCGCCCATCGAAATAGGCGTGTAAGGAGGGCGGAAGGTCGTGGTGCCGGTCTGCGGGATAGGTTGACCCAATGCATCAGAAAGGATAGCCAAGCCGTTGATATTGCTGAGCTTACCCTGATCCGTAGCCATGCCCAGCGTCGTGTAACGCTTGGCGTGTTCGACGCTTTCAAAGCCTTCCTGCGCGGCTAGCTGTACGTCGGAAACCTTAACGTCGTTCTGGAAATCCAACCAGGCTTTCGAGCGCAGCTTATAGCCCGCGCCCTGCGGCATCAGCCAGACAGGTTCCAGCGGCGCTTCTGCCGTGCTGCTGCCTTCGGGCGCAGCCGCTTTTGACGCTTTGCCGCCAGTGGCTTTGCCTGCTGCAAGACCTGCGCCATGCGCGTCGCCCATCAACTCGGCCATCTGCAAATGTCCGTTCGCCGCACCAGCCGCAATGACAAAACCCGCCCCGTCCGCACCCAAGGGCGGGCGATCCGCGTCGGGGCGGAAATGCGCCTGCTGTTGGTCCCATGTCAGCTTGCCGCCGCAGTGCGACCACAGGTGCACCACGGGCGACCATCCGCCGGACATGGCGACCGCATCGCAGGGGATCTCTTCCAGCACCGCGCCCTCGCCCGCCTGCGCGCAAAGCGCTACGCCCTCAACACGCTTGCCGCCAAGCACTTTGGCAACCGCCTTACCGTTTTCCACGCGTATTCCCAGCGCTTTGGCCTCATCGGCCAATACGCCGCCACCACCTGCACGCGCATCAATGATGCAAGGCACTTCGAGGCCAAGGCCTTTCAGCGTGATCGCCGTGCGATAGGCATCGTCGTTATTCGTGACAACAACCGTGCGATCACCAATGGAAACGCCATAAAGCACCGCATAGTCACGGATCGCAGACGCCAGTATAACGCCCGGAACATCATTGCCAGAAAAGCTGAGCGGGCGTTCGATTGCGCCG
>JBCCUH010000028.1:0-12638 GCA_039197405.1 Pseudomonadota bacterium | reverse complement strand
GGTCAATCTGCGTCGCAATAGCCGCAGCTATGGCAGGCGCATCGGGTCCGGCGTCCTGCGTCAGAGCCATCGGATAACGGATGGGATCATGTGCGTTTTCAGGAATGCGGTACACCGTGCGCACCGTCGGGTCGGCGGCCACGTCAGAGGCATAGACGATCCCAAGCGCCGCTTCACCGCGCCCGACAAGCGATAGGGCCAGACGCACGTTTTGCACTTCGGCCAGATGCGGGCGCATGTCCGCGAGCCATCCGTTTGCGTCAAACCAGGCGCGCGCATATTGCCCTGCGGGAACCGATTGCATGTTGCCCATGGCCAGCCGTCCGCCATCAAGCCTTTCGATGATGTCACCTGCGGTTTCGGGCGCAAGCTCTGCCTGCCCGTCTCCGCCTGCAAGTACCAGCTTGTTGCCGACCAGATTGCATCGGGTGGCCGTGGCCAGCGCTCCTTGCGCCTCTGCCCAATCCATCCAATCGGTATGGGCAAGAATGATGATATCCACCTCAGCGCCCTGCACCAGTTGCCGTGCCATCGTGGCGCTGCCGCCATATGCGATGGTCACCTGCCCCGGCAGCGTCGCTGCGATCTTGTCCAGCACAGTTTTCAGGGACGCAGCCGCAAATATCGTGACAGCGTCGCGTGCAACAGCGGGACCTGCCGCAAGGCCGATCATGGTTGCAATTATCACGGAAAGCCGGATGCCAAATCTCATGGCGCGACTATCGACATAAGGCCGCGCAGGTGCAAGCACCGCTTGCGCGCGGACTTGCACAGGCAAAGGCACTGCGCGATAGGGACATCAGTTTGGAAAACCTTTGGGAGACTCATGGTGGCGCTGATCTATCGCCTTTTGCTCAGCCTGGCAGCACCGCTCATTCTGGGCGCGCTGATTTGGCGCGTGTTGCGCGGGCAAGAGAGCTGGACAGATCTGCATGAACGTCTGGGGCTGGCGCGTTATCCGCAGGCGGGCCCGGTTCTTTGGGTGCATGGCGCATCCAACGGTGAGCTGACTGCCGCCAAGCAGCTTGTCGAAACGGCGCTGGAAATGAACCGGGATCTTTGCATCGTGATCACCAGCAATACAACGACCGCGCGCAATATGGTCAGGGCCTGGGACATTGCCCGCGTGCATGCGCAACTGGCGCCACTGGATATGGCCTGGGCTATTGGAGGGTTTCTGAAAGGCAAGGACGTCAGAGCGTTTTGGTTGCTGGAGGCTGACTTTTGGCCTGGTCGTCATTTGGCCATGGCCGCGAACAACGTACCTGTGGGGCTTGTCAGCGCGCGTATAAGTGCCGGAAGCGCCCGCGCTTGGGCGCGGCTTGGTGGCATGTCCAGATTGATTTTCAGCACGGCCGAACGGGTCTGGCCGCAGGATGCAGCCTCGGCTGAAAGGTTCAGAACGCTGGGCGTGCCTGGTGGCAGGTTTGGCGATACGGCCGAATTGAAATCAGGCTACCGGGCCGCAGCAGCCACCCCGCTACCGGAATGGAACCGGCAAACGACCTGGCTGGCTGCCTCCACCCATGAGGGGGAAGACACAGACGTTCTGGATGCGCATCAGCTGGCGCTGGAAAGCAACAGCGCGTTGAAGCTGATCCTTGCCCCGCGCCACCCCAAACGCGGCGACGCGATTGAGGCGATGATCACCGACCGCGGGTTTGACTGTCACCGGCGAAGTCGCGGCGATGCGCCCGGCGCAGGCATTTACCTGGCCGACACTCTTGGCGAAATGCCTGTTTTTTATGCATCCAGCGCCGTGTGTTTCGTTGCCGGATCATTGGTGCCAAAGGGCGGGCATACCCCTTTTGAACCGGTGTCCTATGGCTGCGCGATTGTGCACGGGCCACATACAGAGAATTTTAGTGATATTTATCAAGCCCTTGAAAAGGCCGGTGCAACCTTTGAAATCAAGGATGCCAGAACCTTGGCCGATGCTTTGATTTCACTTGCAAATCCCGAATTGGTGACATCCCGGGCGGAGCGTGCGAAACAGACGGTGGCACAGTTTGAAACCGCCCATTCAGCGCAGCAAGATGTGCTAAACACCCTGAAAACTTGGCTTTTTGATCCATCTTGATTACATATGGTTGCAAAACACGTATCAAAAACCGGCAGCAGGCAAATGAAACAGCTTCGATTGAAGGAAAATCCCTTCGTCACCATTGATATGGTCGGCGCCAAAAAGACCGGAATGCGCACGCAGTTCGGTGCGATCCCCTATCGTTTGCGCAATGGTAAACCTGAGATCCTGCTGGTGACCTCCCGGCGCACGAAACGCTGGATTCTGCCCAAGGGCTGGCCGATGGATGGTGCAACACCCGCACAAAGCGCCGCGCGCGAAGCCTATGAGGAGGCAGGCGTCGAAGGGCGTGTTTATGAAGCCAGCATCGGCATGTACACCTACACCAAAACGCTGGGCGGCGAAAAAACCCTGCCCTGCGCGGTGATGGTCTATCCGCTGAAGGTGAAGACCATCTGCGAGGCCTATCCGGAAAAGGCACAGCGCAGGCGCAAGTGGTTCAAACCGGCAGATGCCGCCAAACAGGTGCGCGAAGTCGAACTGGCCCATGTGCTGAAAACCTTCGATCCACGGCTTTTTTCGAAAGCATAGATGTCAACACAGTTTTGGGACGTTACGTCACCTGCCCCCCTCCTAGGGTTTACCCTGTCTTTCCGTCTGCCATCAGAAGCTGTAAGCTGCTGGTATGATTCAGTTTGCCCTGAAATGCAGTGACGGTCATCGCTTTGACAGCTGGTTCAGCTCCGGTGATGCGTTTGACAAGCTTCAGGCAAGTAAAATGATCACCTGCCCTGTTTGCGCCAGCTCTGACATCAGCAAAGAGCTTATGGCCCCATCGGTGCGCCCTGGCCGCAAGAAGGACGCGGTCAAGGCTGCGGCTCAGCCGGAACCAGGGCCGCTTTCCGCGCCTGCGACACCCGCTGAGCAAATGATTGCCGAAATGCGCGCCAGGGTCGAATCATCCAGTGAATACGTCGGCAACGCTTTTGCCAGTCAGGCGCGTGCCATGCATGACGGCGATGCGCCGGAAAAGTCGATCTATGGCGAAGCCAACCCTGAAGACGCGCGGCAATTGATCGAGGACGGAATACCTGTACTTCCCCTGCCGTTTCGCCCCAGCGGTAAAAGCAACTGATGCACGTCCTGCTGACTGGGGGCAACCGCGGCATCGGGGCTGAAATCGTGCGCCAGATGTCCGAACGCGGCGATCATGTCATATCCACGTCCCGCGATGGATCGACCGGCCACAGGCTGGATGTGAGTGACGGGACCGCTCTGAAACAGTTTGCGGGCGCGGCAGGCACGATTGATCTGCTGGTCTGCAACGCAGGCGTTTTTCTGGATCGCGGACAGGAGCTGGACGGTGGGTTTGACGCCGATAAATGGGCGCATACCTTCGCGGTCAATGTCACAGCCGTTTTCCAGACTATCCAGGCACATCTGCCCAATCTGGCGGAAAGCCAGAGCCCGAAGATCGCTATCATCGCCTCGCAGATGGGATCGTCGGAACGCGCATCAGGTGGAAGCTATATCTATCGCGCCTCGAAAGCGGCAGCAATCAACCTGGCCACCAACCTGTCGATTGACCTTGAGCCGCGCGGCGTGGCGGTTGGCGTTTATCATCCCGGCTGGGTGCGCACCGAGATGGGCGGCGCGGGTGCGGACATTGATGCTGCAACCTCTGCTACCGGGCTGATTGCGCGTTTTGACGCCTTATCGCTGGCGCACACGGGCGTTTTCGAGAATTACGACGGAACACCAATGCCCTATTGAACGGCGCTGTGGCGATGCGTCGCCTGCATTCTGCGTCGCGATCACGGGCCGCCCCCTTGCTCTTGGACCGCCTGCGGCTTAAAGCCTGCCGCCAAGAAGAAGTCGCAAGGAATCCCCCATGCCCGTTCTGGTGATGAAATTCGGCGGTACATCCGTGGCCAATCTCGACCGTATTCGCCGCGCCGCGAAACGGGTGGGTGTGGAAGTGGCCAAGGGATACGACGTGATCGTCATTGTCTCGGCCATGTCCGGTAAAACCAACGAACTGGTCGGCTGGGTGGGTGAAACCTCGCCGCTTTATGATGCGCGCGAATATGATGCTGTTGTCAGCTCTGGCGAGAATGTCACCGCGGGCCTGATGGCCCTGACCCTGCAAGAGATGGATATCCCCGCGCGCAGTTGGCAGGGCTGGCAGGTGCCGGTGCAGACCACATCAGCGCATTCAGCGGCCCGGATTGAGGATATTCCGCCAGAGAACATTCGCGCGAAATTTGCCGCTGGCGACCGGGTGGCCGTGGTGGCCGGCTTTCAGGGCGTCAGCCCGGAGGGACGCATCACAACCCTTGGGCGCGGCGGCTCTGACACAACTGCCGTGGCCTTTGCGGCGGCCTTCGACGCGGAACGATGCGACATTTACACAGACGTGGACGGCGTCTACACCACCGATCCACGCATCACAGACAAAGCGCGCAAGCTCGACAAGATCGCCTTTGAGGAAATGTTGGAGCTGGCCTCGCTCGGGGCCAAGGTTCTGCAGACACGCTCTGTCGAACTGGCCATGCGCTACAAAGTGAAACTGCGGGTTCTCAGCTCGTTTGAAGAACAATCAGACGCGGCAGGTACGCTTGTCTGCGATGAGGAGGAAATCATGGAATCCAACGTAGTGAGCGGCATCGCCTACAGCCGCGATGAATCGAAGATGACACTCGTTTCCGTCGCCGACCGCCCCGGCATCGCCGCCGCGATTTTCGGGCCGCTGTCAGACGCTGGCGTCAATGTCGACATGATCATCCAGAACATCGCCGAAGACGGACGCACCGATATGACATTTTCCTGCCCGACCGATCAGGTCAAACGCGCAGAGAAAGCCATGCAGGATGCCAAAACCGCAGGTGACATCAATTTTCATGATCTGATTGCCGATACCAATGTGGCCAAAGTCTCGGCAGTTGGCATCGGCATGCGCAGCCAGTCCGGCGTGGCTGCCAAAATGTTCAAGACGCTGTCCGACGAAGGCGTGAACATCAAGGTTATCGCGACCTCCGAGATCAAGATCTCGGTGCTGATCGATCGCAAGTACATGGAACTTGCGGTTCAGGCCCTGCACGACGCGTTTGAGCTGGAAAAGGCTGCATAGGCCCTGCGCAGGCATCATCTTCACCGTTGACACTGTTGAAGTGGGCGGCGCGTTTTTGCCTCTCCCCTTGCGGAGAAGTTTCACCTATAGCTTGCGTAAGAGTAATTGCCTCGGGGGAATAGCAGGCGATGCCAGATCGGCGTGACACGGAAAGCCGCAAGCTGCTGGGGCGGCTGCGCGATGCCATGGCATCGGACGGCGACGGGCAGCAGCGGCTCGATACGATCACCCATCTGATCGCCTCCTCGATGCGCACGGAAGTGTGTTCCATCTATCTGTTTCGCGATCCCGAAACGCTGGAGCTTTGCGCAACAGAAGGGCTGAACAAGGATGCGGTGCATCAGACGCGGCTGAAACTGGGCGAAGGCCTTGTTGGGCGTGTCGCCAAGACCTCGAAGATCGTCAACTCCGCCAACGCGCCCTCTGAGCGCGGCTTTCGTTTCATGGAGGAAACCGGCGAGGAAATCTACTCGTCGTTTCTGGGCATTCCGGTGCAGCGTCTGGGCGAGAAGCTGGGCGTTCTGGTGGTGCAATCCAAGGATGCACGCGCCTATTCCGCCGACGAGATTTATGCGCTTGAAGTGGTCGCGATGGTGCTGGCTGAAATGACCGAACTGGGTGCATTCGTCGGCGAAGGCGAAGCGCTTTCGGCACGGCATCAACAGCCCGTTCTGCTGCGTGGGCGCGCCGCTCAGGAGGGCACTGCCGAAGGGCATGTCTGGCTACATGATCCGCGTGTGGTCGTCACCAATCTGATCGCGGATGACCCGGAGACCGAGCAGACCCGCCTGCGCGAAGCGGTTGAGACACTGCGCGTCGGGGTCGACAAGATGCTGGCAGGGGCCGCAACCGGCGACGCCGAACAGGTCCAGGTGCTGGAAGCCTACCGGATGTTCGCCAATTCGCGCGGCTGGATGCGGCGCATGGAGGAAGATATCCGCAACGGGCTGTCCGCCGAGGCTGCCGTCGAAAAGGAACAGACCCAAGCGCGACAGCGCATGCGCGATGTCAATGACGCCTACCTGCGCGAGCGGCTGTCGGATCTTGATGATCTGAGCAACCGGTTGCTACGCATTCTGACCGGACAGGGCAAGGAAACCGGAGCAGAGATGCCTGCCGATCCGGTGCTTGTGGCGCGCAATATCGGCCCCGGTGAATTGCTGGAATACGGCCGCAATCTGCGCGGGATCGTGCTGGAGGAAGGCTCTGTCGGCAGCCATGCCGCGATTGTCGCGCGCGCGCTGGCTATCCCTCTGGTTGTTCATGCCGAGCCAGTTCTGACCGAAGCGCTGAACGGCGATCACATCATGATTGACGGGGATCAGGGCATTGTGCATCTGCGCCCTGACGACACCGTAGTTGCCGCTTTCCGCGACAAGATGGCGATGCAGGCGCAGGCGCAGCAGCGTTATTCGGCCATTCGCGACAAACCTGCGATGACCAGATGCGGCACGCAGATCGCCTTGCACATGAACGCGGGGCTGATGGCGGATCTGCCCTCGCTTGACAACTCCGGCGCCGAAGGTGTGGGCCTTTTCCGGACCGAGCTTCAGTTTCTGGTGCGCAACCAGATGCCCAAACGGTCCGAGCTTTCGGCGCTTTATGGACGTGTGCTGGACGCAGCGCATGGCAAACGTGTGGTCTTTCGCACGCTCGATATCGGCTCGGACAAGGTGCTCACCTACATGAAGCCCAATGATGAGCCGAACCCCGCATTGGGCTGGCGCGCGATCCGCGTGGGCCTCGACAAACCGGGCGTGATGCGCATGCAATTGCAGGCGCTTATTCGCGCCGCTGCAGGGCGCCCGCTTTCGGTGATGTTCCCCTTCGTTGCCCAGCACAGCGAGTATATCGCGGCGAAGGCCGAGATGGACAAGGCGATGGAACGCGAACGCAGGTTGGGTCATCCGCTGCCCAGCAAGGTCGAAATCGGCGCGATGCTGGAAACCCCATCGCTGGCCTTTGCGCCGCAGAGCTTTTTTGATGAAGTCGAGTTCCTGTCCATCGGCGGCAATGATCTGAAACAGTTCTTCTTCGCGGCTGACCGCGAGAACGAACGCGTGCGCCGCCGCTATGATACGCTATCGATCCCGTTCCTCAGTTTCCTGCAAGGCATCGTTGCGCGCTGCGAAGCCTCTAACACGCATCTGTCGTTTTGCGGTGAAGATGCTGGCAGACCCGTGGAAGCCGCCTGTTTCGCAGCCATCGGCTTGAAGGCGTTGTCCATGCGCCCTGCCTCCATCGGGCCGGTCAAGCACCTGTTGCGCCGTGTGGACCTGAACGACCTGCGCGCGATTATTGAAAAAGCACATGCGGCAGGCGAGCAAAGTGTGCGCAGACCGGTCATGGCCTACCTCAAAAGCGTGAACCAAAGCTGAGCCGCAAGGCGCCGCTTCGGGCGCCCATCGAACAAAACCTTGATTTGCTGCGTCTTCTTGAGCAGGCTTGACTTCATTGCTTTTGAAACCGGGGGAATTTTGTATGGCGTTTCGACAAATCGCAATGATTGCACGGCTTTCGGCAGCTTTGGGCATGTGCCTTGCCATGGCTGCCTGTTCCGGCACGCCGGGAAATGGCGGGTTCAGCGGGACCGGTGCAAATTCAGGGACAACCACAGCAGCGAGGTTCGCCTTTTTCGGGTTTCCTACGCAGGAAGAAGCCAATGCAAATGGCGTGATTTCCGGCATCCCGGCAGCTGCAACGGTCGTCGTTCGCGACGCCAGTGATGCTCAGGATGGCTACAGCTATGCGGCCACCACGATCAACGATGGCAGCGCTGTGGCGTCCAGCGGCGCAAGCTCGGGCCAGGCTGCCTTCATCGCGATTTCATCAATCCTGCCGACGACAGATGTGGGAACCGTGCCAGCATCCGGAACCGCGACGTTCAACGGCACATACAAACTGACCTACGCGCGGGTGCCATCCGATCTGTCTGCCCCCACTACGTCTGATATTGAACAGGCGTCTGGTAGCATCAGGCTGGATGCGGATTTCAACACTGGCGGCGTCGTGGCAACCACCAGTGCCGCGTCGGGCGAGACGCTCGCCCTGCAAAGCAACATCGGCCTTGTGCAGGGCACCAGCACGCTATTGATGAGCGCGACCTACAGGGGCGTGCCGGGTCTGGCCAACGGCAAGATCGGAAGCGGCGGCGCTGTTGCGGCCTTGGGTGGCGGCAGCCTGGGTGGCCCATCAACATCAGGCGTCTTCGCGGGCGGCTTCATCGCCAAATAAACAACTGGGATTAGGGATCTCAGCCTTTGCGTTTCATTTCGCCCGCAAGCTGGGCGATGAGTGTTGCGCGCGGCACGTCATGCGCCTCTGCAGCCCGCTTGAGCGCGAAATGTACATGCGCCATTTCCTGATAGTAGCTTGTATAGGCGAAATTGGTTGCCGCGCCTGCAATCGCGCCCAGCACCGGAACCGTTTGCGCCGCCAGTTTCTGGCCCATGGCCGCGCTCAGCCTCGGCGCGATGCGGCTGATGATCCCCTGCAAAGCGCCGCCGGTCAATGTCACGCGGGCGCTCAGAAACCCGGTATCGGCACCGTCGTCATGAGCCAGCGGCCCGGCAGAGCTGAACACATGCAGGCATTCGGCCTGTATCTGGGGATCAGCGGGGTCGTATCCATATTCAGCAGCAATGCCCTGAATGGCGCGAAAAAGAACTGTCGTGGTCACGGGAAGCTCGGCCAGCGCGGATGGCAGACCGCCCATACCGCCCGCCGCACCCATCGCCGTGGCTGCGGCAGTGTTCAGCCAACTGGCCTGATCCGGTACGATGCCGCGTGATTTCTCTGCAGTTCTTACGGCAGCTTCCAGCGCTTTCTCCGTGGCTTCCCCGAGACGCGCGCGCACAGGCTCTGGCAAACGATCCAGAAGGTTTTCCGCCTGTCCGCCCAAAAGGTTCAGCACCTGCATACCCAGACCGCCCGCCTTGCGATAGCGCTGCGCAATCTCAGCGAGGTCTGCGTCCAGATCCGAAAAACCGATACCCTTGCTCATGTTATGTCACCTCGGCACGACAAAGCGAAATTTCAAGCGCAACTGCTCACTTTGCCGGAAATTCCGTCCCAGGCGCCGGGGATCAAGTCCAGCCCTAACACACGCTCGGGATTGGTCGGTGGTGGCATGACGACATCAGGCAGCCGCTGAAATCCGAATTTGCTGTAATAGGCGGCATCGCCCACAAGCAGCACACGCCGCCATCCCAATTCAGCGGCAGAGGCCAGACTGTCGCGGATCAAAGCACCGCCCAGCCCCTCGCCCTGGCGCGTCGGATGCACGGCAATCGGCCCCAGCAAAAGCACACGCAAGCTACCGATGTGAATTGGCCAATAGCGAATGGCTCCGGCCAGTATGCCCATCCCATCCCGGGCAACGCGTGACAGTTCTTCCACAGGGGCAACGCCATCGCGCAACCGGTAGGACGACAGGGCCTCACGCCCCGGCGCAAAACACAAATCATAGAGGGCTTCGACCTCCCACCAGTCCTGAGGTGTTTCGCGCTTTAACTGGTACACGCAGCAGCCCCGCCCATCTTCGTCCGTCTTTTGGCTGGCGCCCGCCCTAACATGCCGCTAGCTGAGGAGCAAACAAGGAGTATCCGCGCATGTTCTATCGTCCGGAAGATGGTCATGGCCTGCCCCATAACCCGTTCAACGCCATCGTCACCCCGCGCCCCATCGGCTGGATCTCGACGCGGGACGCAGAGGGGCGGGACAATCTTGCGCCCTACAGCTTCTTTAATGCAGTCGCCTATGTGCCGCCGCAGGTGATGTTCGCATCTACCGGCACCAAACCGGATCGCGCAGGCACCAAGGACAGCGTGACCATCATACGCGAGACCGGTGTGTTCTGCGTCAATGTGGTCTCGGAGACCCTGCAGGACGCGATGAACGCCTCCAGCCAGACCCTGCGTGCGGGTGCCGATGAATTTGTGCATGCCGGGCTAGAGAAATCCCAATGCGAGACCATCAACGTCGCACGCGTTGCCGCCAGCCCCGCTGCGCTGGAATGCCGAATGACACAGATCATCCAATTGGAAGGCGAGGCCAACCATCTCGTATTGGGTGAAGTGACCGGCGTGCACCTAGCCGATGAGGCTCTGAAAGATGGCCGGTTCGATGTCTCCAGCTTCCGCCCGCTGGCACGACTGGGGTACCGTGACTACAGCATCGTTAGCGCGACTTTCGAACTGGCGCGTCCCGACGACTGACCGCCCCGCATCTTTGATCCTGAAACGACGAAGTCCGGCACGAATTTTCTACGAAAATTCGCCCACCGCGACGCGCAAAGCGCGGCGCAATTCCTGCAAGGGGCTCATCCCCTTTCCGCGCGATCCCAAAGTGTCAGTGCCCGCCAAGGATACCCGTGCGCACTGAATAATCCACCGCCACCTGGTAGTCAGGATCATCATCACTGTCGATCATCAGATTACCTGCTTTGGTCAGAAGTCTATGGCAATCACGGCTAAGATGGCGCAGCTGAATGCGCTTGCCTGCCGCTTCATATTTGGCAGCAATCGCTTCGATGGCCTGAAGCGCTGATTGATCCACCACCCGGCTGGCTGCGAAATCCGCGATCACCTCATCAGGATCACCGGCCACGTCAAAAAGCTCGATGAACCCGTCAGACGAGCCGAAAAAGAGGGGACCCTGAATCTCATAGACCTTGGCCCCATCCAAACTGCGGCTGTGGCGCTCGATCGCGTGAATACGCGTGGCGTTGTTCCAGGCGTAAGCCAATGCGGACACGATCACACCGACCACCACGGCGACGGCAAGGTCGGCATAGACGGTCACCACCGTCACCAGAATGATCACAAAGGCATCCGTTAGCGGAACCCGGCGCAGGATGCGCAGGCTGTTCCAGGCAAAGGTGCCGATCACCACCATGAACATCACCCCCACCAGAGCGGCCAGCGGAATAAGTTCGATCACGGACGAGCCTGCCATAATGAACAGAAGCAGAAAGAGGGCCGCCGCAATTCCGGCAATCCGCGTGCGCCCGCCGGATTTCACATTGATCATCGACTGTCCGATCATCGCGCAGCCGCCCATGCCCCCGAAGAACCCGGTCACCGTGTTGGACACCCCCTGCGCGATGCATTCTTGCGAAGCACCGCCGCGCTTGCCGGTGATCTCACCCACAAGGTTCAGCGTCAGCAGGCTCTCGATCAGGCCGATGGCGGCGAGAATGACAGCATAGGGCAGGATGATCTCAAACGTCTCCCATGTCAGCGGTACCATCGGGATATGCCACTGCGGCAGCCCGCCTTCGATCGAGGCGAGATCGCCTACCCGCGGCACGTCAAGCCCGAAGGCAATGACAAGCGCCGCCACCACGCCGATACCTGCCAGCGGGGCCGGGATCACCTTGGTGATCTTCGGCATGACCCAGATGATCGCCATGGTCAGCGCCACAAGCCCCAGCATCAGGATCAGTGGCGCGCCGCTCAGCCATTCACCGCCGCCCATCCCATGGCCGGTGTTCTCCATCGTGCCGGGCACTTTGAACTGCCCCAACTGCGCAAGAAAAATCACAATCGCCAGTCCATTGACGAAGCCAAGCATCACCGGATGCGGTACCAGCCGGATGAATTTTCCCCATTGCATGATACCTGCGAATATTTGCAGCAGCCCCATCAGCACCACGGTCGCAAAGAGGTACTCGACACCATGCTCTGCCACAAGCGCCACCATAACCACCGCCAGCGCGCCGGTGGCGCCGGAAATCATGCCGGGCCGTCCGCCAATGAGCGCTGTGATCAACCCCACCAGAAAGGCCGCGTAGAGACCCACCAGCGGATGCACACCTGCGACAAAGGCGAAAGCCACCGCTTCGGGCACCAGCGCCAGTGCAACTGTCAGACCGGACAGCAATTCGATCCGCAGCCGGGATACCGAAAACGGCTCGTCAGACATGATGCTCAGGTCAGGCGCGGCAAGGCGATTAGCAAAAGAGCCTAGCAAGGCACGTTTCATAAGGTCATCCTGGCTGGTTCGGAAGGTTCGCGCCTCCTACAGCAGCGCAGCTCGCATTGAAACCCCCTGAGCGCGGCTCGCCGGGACGTGATTTGGAAGTGAGGTAAAAATACTGTTGTTGAAAAGAATCATCCCCGGACCGGAGCTGCCCCATGCGTTTTCTTCTCAGCCTGCCCGTCGCGACACTTATCTTTGCAGGTCTTTCCTCGCTGGCCTTGGCACAGGACGCGGACGGCAATGACACGGCGGGCAGCTGGAAAGTCACGCAATTTGAGACCTTCGGCATCTGGCTATCCAGCTGCGATGAACGTGCGTCCGACACCGGTTTGCTGCAGCGGTGTTACATTCGACATGTCGATGTCTTCTCGCCCGCGCCGCAGTTTGCAGCGCAGTTTCTTTTCGTCACCAACGAAGACGACGGACCGCAGGTTGATTTCGGTCTGGAAGCAGGCACATTCTTTGCGCCCGGTCAGTTCCGGATCGAACGCAACAGCGCCAGCG
>JBCCUH010000027.1:0-12746 GCA_039197405.1 Pseudomonadota bacterium | reverse complement strand
GTCACCTGGAACGAAATCCGCGTGGGGAAGTTGGCCTTGATCGTGCCGGTGATCACATCCACCGAAGGCCGCTGCGTGGCCATGATCAGGTGAATGCCCGAGGCACGCGCCATCTGCGCCAGACGCTGGATGCAGGCTTCGATCTCCTTGCCAGCGACCATCATCAGGTCCGCCATCTCGTCAACAATGACGACGATATAGGGCATCTTCTCGGGCGCGAATTCTTCGGTCTCGAATGTGGGCTCGCCGGTTTCATCGTCAAATCCGGTTTGCACCGTGCGGCTGAACATCTCATCGCGGCTGAGCGCATCGGCAACACGGCTGTTGTAGCCGTCAATATTGCGCACGCCCATCTTGGACATCTTGCGATACCGCTCTTCCATCTCGCCGACGACCCATTTGAGCGCGACAACAGCCTTCTTGGGATCTGTCACAACCGGGCTGAGCAAATGCGGAATGCCGTCATAAACGCTCAGCTCCAGCATCTTCGGATCGATCATGATCAAGCGGCACTCATCCGGTGTCAGCTTGTAAAGCAGCGACAGGATCATCGTGTTGATTGCCACGGATTTACCGGACCCGGTGGTACCGGCGATCAAAAGATGCGGCATCTTGGCAAGGTTGGCGACAACCGCGTCACCGCCGATATCCTTGCCCAGCGCCAGCGGAAGTTTCTGCTGTCCGTCGCCAAAATCGCGGCTGGACAGGATTTCACGCAAGACAACCTTTTCGCGGTTCTCATTGGGCAGTTCGATACCAATCACCGAACGACCCGGCACCGTCGACACACGCGCCGACAATGCGGACATGGAGCGTGCGATGTCATCGGCCAGACCGATGACGCGCGACGCCTTGAGACCCGGCGCAGGTTCCAGCTCGTACATTGTGACAACGGGACCGGGGCGCACCGAGACGATCTCGCCCTTGACGCCATAGTCATCCAGCACCGATTCAAGCATGCGCGCATTTTCTTCAAGGGCCTCATCACTCAGATGATGGCGTTGCACGTTCACCGGGTTTTCCAAAAGGTTTAGCGGCGGCAGTTCGAAATCAGCGCTGCTGTCTTCGAATTGCAGGCGCGGTTGCGCCTCTGCCTTGGCGCGGGTCGATGGTTGCAAGGGTTTCTTGGCGGCATTCTGAACCACACGGCGTGCAGGCTCGGTTTTTGGCAACGGTGTCTCCGGCGCGGCGAAGGCGGCCATATCGGCATCATCGATGGCAGGTGCGCTTTCAAAGCTCGGTACATCATCATGGGCGGGATGCATCAGCTCCCGCGGGTCGACAAGCTCCGGCTGGGGCAGTTGCTCTGACGGTGCATGATCAAATGCGGCAGGCGCACCCCCCTGCATCTGCGGCTGCATCATCTGGGTCTGCGGCGCTGGTTCCTGCGGCGTCACCATACGCGCAGAGGTGAACCCGAGGGCCGCGCCGGGGATCGACGGCTCTGCCACGAGTTCCGGCTCAGGCATCAACTGCGCTGTGGCGCCCAGCGTCAAAGGCGGCTCGGCACGCGGGCCGCGCGGCGCGGATGTATCAAGGATCATCGGTGTGGGTCCGTGCCCCCGGCCTTTGGTCAAAGGGGCAACACGTTCGGATTGCACGACCGGATTGTGCCGCACGCGCGATTTGATCACATCGGCAATCTTGCTCTGGATGCGCTGATCCTGCGGCAACTCTTCGTAGCTGGGCATCGCCATTTCCGGCTCTGGCTCGGGCGCAGGCTCGGCGCGTTTGATCAGTGATGGCATGCGGGACAAAAGCCCGCCGCGTTCTTTTTCAGGTGCAGGCTCTTCAATCAGCTCGGGCGCGACGTCCTGTTCATGCATTGGCATATGCGCGGGGTGGATCAGCTCTTCGCGCACCGGGCCGTCGGGGCGCTGCGTCATCGGCGGTTCAGCCGCCATACGGCGCGCGGCAATCGCCTCTGCTTCCAGACGTTGAGTTTCGCGGCGTTCGGCTTGCCGGGCTTGCATCGCCCCTGCCGCGTGCACCGCACCATGCGCGCCCATGCCCAGCAGCTTCAAAAGGAAAGCGATGCACATCAACACGCCAAGCGTCATGAAACGCAAAGTCTCGCGCAGCTCAGCACCGGTGAAGCCAGTCACAAAGCCAAGAATAATCACACATGCAATCGCCAGCACCAAAGACATCAGCTTCAGACCGGCGGCGGCAGACATGGGCAGGAAGGTCAGGAAGGCCCCCAGCACGGTGTCCCCAAAGAGACCGCCCAGACCAAAGGTATGGCTCCAATCACCGCCGGGAACGAGCGACGACAGGTAGATCGCGCAGACAGCGATGGCGATGGGCAGGAAAATGAGCCGGCTCAACGCGCGCTCTGCGCCCCGGTGCAGGATGAAACGTGCTCCCCAGACAAGCGCAACAAATGCCACGACCCAGCCCGCCTTGCCAACGATCATGACCACCGGCGCGGCAATGGACGCGCCCAGCTGGCCCATCCAGTTTTGCACAGGTGCGTCGGTGGCGGACAACCAGCTGGGGTCATTGGGCGAATAAGTCCCGACAATCATTGCGGCAAAAAGACCCAGCGCGACAAACAGCGCGCCGATCAGCTCTTTGCTGCGCTTTTCGATCATGTCCTGCATGCCCTGGTCCAAAAGCGGACTGCGTTCCCGTGTCTGATAAGCCATCACCGCACCTCGTTCTTATGTGAAGAGACAGTCGCGGATCAGTTCCAATCCGCGCTGCATCTCGTCTTTTGGGGCCACCATGGCGACCCGGATAAACCCTTTGCCGGGGTTGCCTTGTTTCGTATCCTGGCTGAGATACGCGCCCGGCAGAACGCGCACCCCTGTCTCGCGCCACAGCCTGAGCGCCGCCGCTTCGCCATCTTCTACGGGAAGCCACAGGAAGAACCCGGCCTCTGGACCCTGATAGCCCTGCACACCTGCAAAAATCTGATCGGCAATCGCGTATTTCTCACGGTAAAGCGCGCGGTTCTCTTCCACATGCGCTTCATCCGCCCAGACCCGTTCGGCTGCACGCTGCAAGGGCAGTGGCAACGGCGCACCGGAATAGGCGCGCAGTTGCTTCATCCGCTTCAGGCATTCCGGCCCGCCCGCAACAAAGCCGGAGCGCAGCCCCGGCAGGTTCGAGCGTTTGGACAGCGAATGAAATATCACCACGCGTTCGGGATCGGCTCCCATGTCCTGCGCAACTTTGAGCGCACTGACAGGGGGCGCATCGCGATAGATCTCCGAATAGCATTCATCCGCGAATACCCGGAAATCATACAGCTCGGCCAACGCGAACAGATCGCGCCAGAACGCCTCAGAGGCAACCGCGCCCTGCGGGTTCGCAGGAGAACACATATAGGCAACAGTGGTTCGTTTCAGCACATCTGCGGGCAGGCTCGCGAAATCCGGCAAATGCCCGGAAGTGGCGGTTGCATTGACGAAAACCGGCTCAGCGCCCACAGAGATCGCGGCGATCATATAGACCTGGTAGAAAGGGTTGGGCGTCAGAATGACAGGGCGCGCGCCGTCTTTTGTCTCGGGGCTGAGAGCCATGGCCGCGTTGTAAAGACCCTCGCGCGTACCATTGACCGCCATGACCTGCGTTGCCGGATCGACCTCAGCGCCGAAGCGGCGTTTCAGCCAGTCGGCGATGGCTGCTTGCAGCTCTGGCGTCCCATCATTCAGGGGATAGCGGTTAAACTCTGCCGCGTGCTCGGCAATGATGTCGCTTACCCAGGCTGGAAACGCATGTTTTGGCTCACCAATGGTCATATGCACCACCTCCCCGCCGGGTGTGTGGTGATCCAATAGCGCGCGCAGACGCGGAAACGCGTAAGCCGGAAGGTTCGAGAACCGCTCGGGAAACATCATTCTTGCCTCAAGGTCGGGATCATTAGCGTCCCGTTACCCTTAAGGTAGCCCATGCGCGCGCACCGCGTCCAACAAAAATCGCATGTTTGCGTGGGGTTTGTGGCTTTTAAGCCAATGCCGCTTCCGCCGCGATGCCCAAACGCAAAAGCGCATGTTCCCCCATTGGCGGTGCCATCAGTGAAATGCCGCAATGGGGCGTGCCTGTCGGCAAGGTCAGAACAGAGGCGTTCATAAGATTGCCGATACGCGTATTGCGAAGCGCCATGAGATTTCGCTCGACAAAACAATCGTCGTCTTCGGTCACGGACCGGATCGTCGGAGGCAAGATCGGAATGGTTGGGCAAAGGACGGCATCAAATGCCTGCGTGCGCGCCGCCCATTGCGCGCGGCAGATCTCCAGCCGATGCCAGGCCGCCACATAGTCGGGCGCGGTAAACCCTTCTCCAGCGCGGAACCTTTGCAGGACGAGCGGATACATCACATCAGGGTTGGCCTCGATCTGCTCTTTCCACAAACCATAGGCCTCGCCCGCATAAAGCGGACCAGAGAGCGACATGGCTTCGGCAATCTCGGGTGCATCAATGTGCACGACGTTTGCGCCTGCGGTCTGCAACCGGGCCACAGCCGATTCAAAAGCAGCCATTGGCGCGGCCTCCACTTCTTCCATGGCGACTGTGTTCAGGATGGCAAAGCGTCTGCCTGCAAGGCTTGCGCCGTTCAGATCCGGGGCGGGTTTGCCTTCCAGCACCGACAGGCAGAGCGCCGCATCCTCGACGCTGCGCGCCAGCGGGCCGATGGTGTCAAACTGCTTGCACAGCGCGACACATCCCTCGACGGGCACACGCGTCAGGGTGGTTTTCAACCCGACCAGATCGTTCCAGGCGGAGGGCACGCGCACAGATCCGCCCGTGTCAGAACCTATCGCCAAAGGCGCCAGGCCGTAACCGACAGAGGCCGCCGCGCCCGACGACGATCCCCCGGACAACAGATCAGGGTCATGCACATTTGGCGCGCTCTGTGTCACCGGGTTCAGCCCAAGGCCGGAAAACGCCAGTTCCGTCAGATGGGTTTTGCCCAGACAGACCGTACCCGCCAGCGTCGCACTGCGCAGGCACGCAGCATCGCGATCCGGTACGCGATCTTTCAACAGGGCAGAGCCCGCCTCGGTCACCACCCCGGCGGTATCCACCAGATCTTTCCAGCTGATCGGCACCCCATCCAAGGGCGACAGCCTGCGCCCGGATTTCGCGCGTTTGCTGGCAGCATTCGCTTCCTCCATCGCGCGTTCAGGCGTCAGCCGCGCATAAATGCGCGCGCTCAAAGGGTGACTGGTCGCCGCGTCCAGACAGGCCTGCGCCAGATCGACAGGATCAATCTCGCCCGCACCGATGGCCCGCCCCAGCGCACTGGCGCTCATTGTCAACCAGTCTTGCATGGTCTTCTCCCTTGATTTGTGATGCGACGGTAGCGGCCCCGTGGCGCATGGACAATCCCGCGCGCACCGCCATATTGCGGCACATGACTATTGACAGTGATTTGATCATCGTAGGCGGCGGCCTGAACGGCCCCGCAATGGCCCTGGCAGCGGCGCAGGCCGGGATCAGCAGCACCGTTGTTGATGCCCTGCCCTTGAACAAACGGAAAGACCCGGAGTTCGACGGGCGCTCATACGCTTTGGCGTTGTCATCACAGCGGCTGATTGCGGCGCTGGGTCTGTGGGATACACTCGGCTCCAACGCCCAGCCGATGCTGGAAATCAAAGTCAGCGATGGCAGCCCGTCTCAGGGGCCTTCACCGTTCTTCATGCATTTCGATCATGCCGAGATCGAAGAAGGCCCAATGGGCTATATGGTCGAGGACCGCTATCTGCGGCGCGTTTTGCTGGACGCCATGGAAGCCGCCCCGGAGATCACATTGCGGCACGAAGAAACCGTGATCGGCCAAAGCTGTGATGATACCGGGGCTGAGGTGACATTGGCGTCCGGGCAAAAGCTGCGGAGCCGCGTCATTGTCGGATCGGACGGCCGGCGCAGCGGAACGGCCGAACGCGCCGGGATCAGGCGCACTGGCTGGGATTATAGGCAAACGGCATTGGTCTGCGCCATCGCCCATGAAAAACCACATGGCGGCATTGCGCATCAATACTTCCTGCCACCCGGCCCGCTGGCGATCCTGCCGCTTACCGGCAACCGCAGCTCTATCGTCTGGAGCGAGACGACGAAGACCGCGCAGGCTGTGAACAATCTGGATGACGCTGGATATCTGCAAGCGCTCAGACCTAGATTTGGCAATTTCCTGGGAGAGATTTCACTCGAAGGCGCGCGGTTTACCTATCCGCTGAACCTGACCATCGCCAATTCCTTCATTGGTCCGCGCCTTGCCCTGATCGGTGATGCGGCCCACGGGATGCACCCGATCGCGGGTCAGGGGCTGAATGCCGGACTTCGCGACGTGGCAGCTTTGGCGGAAGTGATGGCAGATGCCGCGCGGCGCGGTGAAGATATTGCGTCTTCGCTGGTGCTGGAACGCTATCAGCAATGGCGCAGATTTGACACGGCGACGCTTGCTGTCGCGACTGATGCTTTCAATCGGCTGTTTTCCAATGACAACAGCTTTTTGCGACTAGGCCGCGATCTTGGCATGGGGCTGGTCGACAAACTGCCCGGCCTCAGACGCCGGTTCATTCGTGAAGCCGCTGGCCTGACCGGCGATCTGCCCAAGCTCATGTCGGGACGACCCCTGTAACCGCCGGGAAAGTCTGAAAGAAGACGCGCTGACTAATCCAGCTTGCGGGCTTCATCCACCAGCATGACCGGAATGCCGTCGCGAATAGGAAATGCCAGACCGGCTGATTTCGACACAAGTTCCTGCGCCGCTGCATCATAGCTCAAACGGCTATGCGTCTGCGGACAGATCAGCGCCTCCAGCATATGGGGATCAAACTCCGGCTGGGTTCCGGCATCGCTCATTGCATCATCTCCTCACCATTTCCGCTACGCAGAAAAAACTCGATCAACGTCACAAGCGTTTCATGCCGCGTCGTCAGACAGGGCGCTTCCAGCAGGGCTTGTTTGTCTTCAGGATCAAAGTCCAGCATCATCGACAGCGAATTGACGAGAAGCTCGTCTTCAGCATCCTTCAGCGTTTCCCAATCAGCGCTCAGATCGCGCATCGTGAAATACCTGGACAGAAGATCGAGGAAAGCCTCACGGTCAAACCCGCCATCGCGCGGCGCCGGTGCCAGATCCTGCTCGAACCCGTCCCAGGACACATCGCATCGGCGGTAAGGCGTGAACCCCTCCACCTCCCTGAGGACACGAAACCGCGAAACACCAGTCAGCGTCAGCATATAGCGTCCGTCTTCCGTTTCGGAAAACTGCGTGATGCGCCCGGCACAGCCGATGCTGTGCAATCCATCCTCATCACCGTTGCGCCCCGGATTGGGTTGGACCATAGCGATCAAACGCTCGGGCGTTTTCATCGCATCATCAAACATCGCAACGTAGCGCGGCTCGAAAATATGCAGCGGCAAGCGCGAGCGCGGCAACAACAGCGCGCCCGGCAAAGGAAAGATCGGGACCAGCCCCGGAAAATCGCCAACAGGTTTCATAAGAGACGAACTAGCCCCCAGACCGGATCAGGCAAATATCATCGAACTCAACTTGCGCCGGCCATTCAGAACGATCGGATCATTCGCCTTAAGCGCGTCGAAAATGGTGAAGAGCTGCGCCTTGGCAGCACCATCATTCCATTCGCGATCCTTGCCGAACAAGACCAGCAATTGGTCCACCGCCTCCTGTGTCTGGCCATTAGCATTCAAAGCCTGTGCCAGATCGAACCGGGCCTGAAGATCTTCCGGATCGGCCTCAACAGCCGCCGACAATTCCGCCACCGGCCCCGCATCAGCCGCCTGCCGCGCCAGTTGCAATTGCGCAAAAGCTCCTTCGATGGCTGCATCTTCCGAAATTTCAGCCGGAACACCGTTCAGAATAGCCTCGGCCTGATCCAGATCATCCAGCGCCATATGCGCCCGCGCCATGCCCGCATAGGCACGCGCATTCTGCGGGTCTTCGCCAAGAACGGCGGAATAGGTCTGCGCCGCATCCACCGCTGCGCCCTCGTCCAGCATCGCGTCCGCCGCATCCAGCGCATCATCCAAACCGCCAGAGGCATCACCGCCGGACGCTTCGATCACCTTGTCGACAAAGCCCTTGATCTCCGAAGGCGGCAGCGCGCCCTGAAACCCGTCAATCGGCTGACCCTTGTGAAACGCATAGACCGTTGGAATTGACTGAACCCGCATCTGACCTGCGATCATCTGGTTCTCGTCGATATTGATCTTGGCCATTTTGACTGCGCCCTTGGCCGCTGTGACTTCCGCCTCCAGCGCCGGGCCCAGCGTCTTGCAAGGACCGCACCAAGGCGCCCAGAAATCGACGATGACAGGCACGTCATTTGACGCTTCCACGACATCCTGCATGAAGGTCGCTTCCGTCACGTCCTTGATCAGATCGGCAGTATCCGGCTGTGCGCCGCCCAGTTCCAGCATGGCATCCTCCGCAGGGTTGGCGGTTCATTTACTTGGCTAGATGGCGTAGCGCAGCGTGTTATGCAAGTGCACCTGGCCCTACAAATCAAAGGTCGCAAAGACCGGTGCATGATCTGACGGCTTTTCCCATCCGCGCGCATCACGCAGAACTCTGCTCGAATGCGCTGCATTCCTGATGTCTCCGGTTGCCCAGATATGATCCAGCCTGCGCCCTTTGTCGGCAGCATCCCAATCCCGAGCACGATACGACCACCAGCTGTAAAGCTGCCCGTCGGGAATATCGGCGCGGGTGACATCATGCCAGTCGCCTGCGTCCTGCGCCGCGGTTAGATGCTCCACCTCAATCGGCGTGTGGCTGACGATCTTGAGCAGCTTCTTGTGATCCCAGACATCCTCCTCGCGCGGCGCGATTTTGAGATCACCGACAAGGATGCTCTTTTGAGGTTTTGATCCGCGAAACCAGTCGCGCATCTCCGTGAGATAATCCAGCTTTTGCCCAAATTTCTCGTTCACGTCACGGTCCGGCACATCCCCACCCGCAGGCACATAGAAGTTGTGGATCGTCACCCCGTTCTCCAGCCGTCCCGCAATGTGACGCGCATGACCAAGGGACGCAAAATCCTCCGATCCCGCTTCCACCATCGGCAGTCTGGAAAAGATCGCAACGCCGTTGTAGCCCTTCTGCCCGCGCGCCACCATATGGGTGTAGCCCAGCGCCTCGAACGCCTCGAAGGGGATCTTCTCTACAGGCGATTTGCACTCTTGCAGGCACAAAATGTCGGGCGCTTGCTCGCGCATCAGCTTCGAAACAATCGGCTCGCGCAAACGGACAGAGTTGATGTTCCAGGTGGCCAGGGTGAAGCTCATGTCGCGGATCCTTTGATTGGTCCGCGACAGAGTAAACTACACACCATTGGGCGCAAGCAGCACCTTTCCGGATCTCTCACCAGCCCAAGTGTACCGGGCCGCCTCCTGAATGTCATCCAGCGTGAAATGCCGGTCAATCGGCGCATGCAGCGTGCCTGCTGCCACCGCCTTGGTCAGCGCCGCATAGGTAGACATGCGCTCCTCCTTGCTGGCCCGTTCGAACCAGTTCACCAGCCAGAAGCCGCGCACGCGAATATCACGAAAGATCATGGTGCCCGCTGACATGGAAGCATCCTGATTCGACATGGCGCCGTAATTCACCAGCGTACCGCCTCGTTCCAGCGTCTCGGCAAGTCGTCCGAAGGTCGGCCCCGCGACAGCATCCAGCGCCAGTTTCATCTTTGCCCCGCCCGTGGCCTGCTTGACACGTTTAGGCAAATCATCCCCATCGACCAGAACCGCATCCGCACCAATGGCCTCAAGCTCTGCAACTGCGCTGTCCCGGCGCACAACACACACCACATGCACACCCATCGCCCTGGCCAGTTGCACCACATAGGTACCAACAGCAGAATTTGCAGCGCTCTGGATAATCCAGTCTCCGGCCTGCAAATCCACGAAATCAGTCAGCAACAGCTGCGCGGTCGCCGGATTCACCATCATCATGCTCAGCTGATCTATGTCGCCTTCGGGCATAGGAATAAACACCCCCGCAGAGGCAACAACCTCGGTCCGCCAGATCCCGATCCCGGCGGGCAACAGCACCAGCTGGCCCACTTGCAGACCGCGCGCATCGCCCGCAATTTCCGTAATTCGGCCAATGCCCTCGTTGCCCCCAACCGCAGGCAAGGGCGGGCGCACCCCATAGTTACCGGCAATCTGGATCAGATCAGAGGGGTTGATCGGCGACCGCAACACATCTGCACGCGCCTGCCCTGCCGCCAGTGGCTCGCGCGCAACCTCTTCCAAACGCAAAACCTCGGCTGGATTTCCAAACTCGGAATAAACAACCTGACGCACAGTATCGGACATGGGGCACCCTCCTGATTTCCAGATGCCCCACCATGAAGCGCCGCAGCGCGCAAGGTAACCCCACGCGCCGCAACGTCACCTTTTCATCTTGCCCGTAAACTCCGGGGGAGCGCCAAAGGCGCGGGGGCAGCGCCCCCAAAATTCTTTGCAAAGAATTTTGCCCAACCCTCAATCATAAGCAACAACCTCATACTCCACGTCATTCTCATCATAGAAATAGAACCGCGCCCCCGGCTCATAGACCTGATGCGAATGCGGCTCATAGCCTTCCGCGCGTACAGAAGACATCGCGCCGTCAAGATCATTCACAACGATACCAACATGATTGAGCTGCCCCCGTTGCATGTAATCAGGCTTTGCGCCTTCTCTGGATCCCTTCGGCTCATAAAGCGCCAGGTAGTCACCATCTCCACCAACGTGGACCGTATGACCATCACCATTCATCGCCGAGCCTTCCCAACGAACCTGCCAGCCAAACACCCGGCCAAGCCAGGCCGCCGTCTTCGCCGCATCCCCTACTGTGATGTTTGCATGTTCCAATCGAGCCATCTGAAGTCTCCTCTTGCTTTCTCTCGCATCCTTTGTAATTTCTAAAGTTAACTTTAGATCAAGATGAAAAAACCGAATTATGCCAAACCCTTCGCGAGAGATGACTATAGGACAGATCGCCAAGCGGTCCGGTATCGCCGTGTCTGCCTTGCGCTATTACGAATCCCAGGGGTTGATCCGCGCCAATCGAAACAGAGGCGGGCACAGAAGATTTGCTCGCGCCGAACTGCGCCGCGTCAGCTTCATTCTGATTGCACAGCAATTCGGTCTGACCCTGCCGCAGATCAGGCAAATCTTCTCGCAGCTACCCGAGCAACGCACACCAAACGCCAGGGATTGGGCGCGCATCTCGACCAAGCTGAAGTCCTTGCTCAACGCACGGATCGCGAAACTCGAACGCACGCGCGACAGTCTGGATGGTTGCATCGGCTGCGGGTGTTTGTCGCTGGACAAATGCGCACTTTACAATCCTGACGATCGCGTTGCCAAACGTGGCTCTGGGCCAGTGATCACACTTCAGGGTCCCGATTAAAAAAAGGCCCGGAGCAATGTCCGGGCCAAGTCCAACAGGGAGGTGCATGTCATAACCCGGACATGCGCGGGGTCTTGTCATAACTATATATGGCGTTCGGTCCCAACCGGATTTGATATGGGTCAAAATTTGCCAAAAAGATTATGCCACCAATCTATACCCACCGGATTCGGTCACAAGAAGGCGCGCATTTGACGGATCTGGTTCAATTTTCTGGCGCAGCCGGTAGATATGCGTCTCCAGCGTATGCGTCGTGACACCGGCATTATATCCCCAGACCTCATGCAGCAGAATATCGCGGGGCACCACACCTTCGGTGGACCGGTAAAGATACTTAAGTATATTCGTCTCTTTCTCGGTAAGGCGGATCTTGCGCTCGTCTTCGGTGATCAGCATTTTCATCGATGGTTTGAACGTATACGGCCCAAGCGTGAACACAGCGTCTTCCGACTGCTCATGCTGGCGCAGCTGCGCGCGAATGCGGGCCAGAAGCACGGGAAACTTGAAAGGTTTGCTGACGTAGTCATTGGCGCCCGCGTCCAGACCCAGAATTGTGTCTGCATCGCTGTCGTGACCGGTCAGCATCAGGATCGGGCTTTTAACGCCCTGCTTACGCATCAGGCGGCACAGCTCGCGCCCGTCCGTGTCAGGCAGACCCACATCCAGGATCACCAGATCATAAAGCGCCTCTTTCACGCGCTCCATCGCCTGGGTGCCGCAATCGGCCTCGATGACTTCGAAATCTTCCGTCATCACCAGCTGTTCGCTCAGCGCCTCGCGCAGATCGTCGTCGTCATCAACCAGCAAAATATTCTTGATCTGAGCCATCTTGGTCTCCCGCGTTTCGTTGATACGTAGATGAGCGCTCACGCGCGCGGCGGCAAGAAATGTGCCAATGCTCTCACGCCCATGTGTAAAAGGCCGGGGTTTTGTTTCATATTGGGCCGTTACGCAGGGTGTTGCGTTGCAAAGTGTTTCAAGGACAGGCAGAGAATGACAATGGATTTCCGGCTCAACATGTCCGAACGCATCGCCCGCGCCCGCGGGGATCTGCGCATGGGCGTGCCGATTGTGCTGCGGCTGGGTGACGCCCGCGCGCTGGCGATGGCGGTGGAAACCCTGACGGCGGACAGGCTGACGGGCTTGCGCGCAATGGGCGCGGACCCTCAGGTTGTCATAACCGCGCGCCGCGCCGAGACGCTCAAGACCGCCGCCTATGACGGTGATCTGGCCCGCATCGCGCTGCCCAAAGGCGTTGATTTGCGCTGGGTGCGCGGGATCAGCGACCCGGCACATGACCTCAGCACACCGATGAAAGGGCCCTTGCGCAGCTTGCGCAGTGGTGATGTCTCGGCTGAACGGCTGGCGCTGC
>JBCCUH010000026.1:0-12787 GCA_039197405.1 Pseudomonadota bacterium | reverse complement strand
GCCCAACTGCGTGATGCCGGGTTGAACGTCGAACGGACCGTCTTGCCCGGCCCGACTTTCTGGAACGACTGGACCAAATATCCTTTTAGCTCAACCAGTTGGTTGATGCGGCCTTTGGGTGTTCAGGTTCTGGCCTTGGCCTATCGTTCGGGCGAGGCGTGGAACGAATCTGCTTTTGAGAATGCTGAATTCGATCAGGTTCTGGCCGAAGCCCTGGCGATCGCAGACGCAGACAAGCGTCGTGAAAAAATGAGGCGCTTGGAGCAGATAATGCAGGACGAAGGCGTAATTATCCAACCCTACTGGCGTTCCGTGTACCGCCATCAGAATGGAAATTTCGTAGGGGCCGACATGCATCCGACTTTTGAAATACACCTTCACAAACTCGGCCTTGCCTAGTCAGGCATGTGGTCGTGACAAGGGCCGGAGCAAGCCAAATCGCTCCGGCCACCAGCCGTTGTTGCCTCTATCAATTCTGCTCTGAAACCACCAATCCGACCTTGGCGTGATCGCGAGAGCATTACCGCATCAGATTGAGACGGAGGGGATTCCCATTCGCCGGGGTGTTTGATCCATCATACGCGCCGGGACAGCAGACCAGCTTGTATGGCTCAATACCTTTCCGAAGACCTTCGTTGCTGCGTGATCATCGCCGCTGAGGGCCGCATGTCACGCAATGCCGCGGCCCGGCAATTCGGGGGGCATCCACAACTGTCGGCGCGTACCTCATCCGCATTTACTGTGCCCGCAGGACGCGCAGGTCATGCAGCCCTCCACCATGCGCAAGTCATACTGTCCGCAGCTGGGACAGGCCTTGCCCCTGTTGCCCAGGTTCACGACCTCTGCCTGAGGATCGCTTTTCAGCCCCATCCCTTCGCCTTCCAGAAAGCCGATCTGGATCATGTGCTGCTCCAGCACACCGCCGATCGCCGCTAGGATGGACGGGATGTATTTGCCCTGTACCCAGGCCCCACCGCGCGGGTCAAAGACCGCTTTCAGCTCTTCCACCACAAAGCTCACATCGCCGCCGCGCCGGAACACCGCCGACATCATCCGCGTCAAAGCAACGGTCCAGGCAAAATGCTCCATATTCTTGGAGTTGATGAACACCTCGAACGGACGCCGCCGCCCACCTTCGATGATATCATTGACCGTCAGATAAATCGCATGCTCGCTGTCGGGCCATTTCAGCTTGTAGGTTGCCCCTTCCAGCGCCTGCGGGCGGTCCAGCGGCTCTGACATATAGACCACATCGCCATGCGGGCGCAGCGGCTCTGCATCGTCGCTGGCAATAACCTCGGGTGCCGAGGTTTCTTCCGATACACTCAACACCGAGCCTGTCACATCGTTCGGGCGATACGTCGTGCAGCCTTTGCACCCCTGATCCCAGGCCGCCATATAGACGTCCTTGAACGCCTCGAAACTGATGTCTTCGGGGCAGTTGATCGTTTTGGAGATCGAGCTGTCGACCCATTTCTGCGCCGCCGCCTGCATGCGCACATGATCCAGCGGTGCCAGCGTCTGCGCGTTGACGAAATACTCCGGCAGCTCTGTGTCGCCAAATTTGTCGCGCCACATCTGAACCGCGTAATCGACGACCTCTTCTTCCGTGCGCGAGCCGTCTTTCTGCAGCACCTTGCGCGTGTAGGCATAGGCGAAGACCGGCTCGATGCCAGAGCTGACATTGCCCGCATAAAGGCTGATGGTTCCCGTGGGCGCAATCGAGGTCAGCAGCGCATTGCGGATACCGTGGGTGCGAATGGCCTCGCGCACATCCTCGTCCATCTGCTGCATCGCGCCGCTCGCCAGATAGCCCTCTGCATCAAACAGCGGAAAGGCGCCCTTCTCCTTGGCCAAATCCACCGACGCCAGATACGCGGCGCGGGCAATCGCGTGCAGCCAGCGATCCGTCTGACGCGCCGCCTCTTTCGATCCATAGCGCAGCCCGACCATCAACAGTGCATCGGCCAGACCCGTGACGCCCAGACCAATCCGCCGCTTTGCCTGTGCCTCGCGGCGCTGCGCGTCCAGCGGGAAACGGCTGGCATCGACCACATTGTCCATCATGCGCACGGCCGTGGCGACCAGATCGTTCAGCGCCTCTTCATCCAGTGCGGCGTCCTTTTCAAAGGGGTTCGGCACCAGCCGCGCAAGGTTGATCGAACCCAGCAGGCATGCGCCATAGGGCGGCAAAGGCTGCTCGCCACACGGGTTGGTGGCCGCAATCGTCTCGCAATAGCCAAGGTTGTTGGCCTGGTTGATCCGGTCGATGAAGATCACACCGGGCTCGGCAAAATCGTAAGTGCTGCGCATGATCTGGTTCCACAGATCGCGCGCCTCCACCGTTTTGTAGACAGTGTCGCCAAAGACCAGATCCCAGGGCCCGTCAGCTTTTACAGCCTCCATGAACGCATCCGTAATCAGCACCGACACATTGAACATCCGCAACCGTGCAGCATCGGATTTGGCCGTGATGAAACCCTCGATATCCGGGTGATCGCAACGCATGGTCGCCATCATCGCCCCCCGGCGCGAGCCAGCTGACATGATCGTGCGGCACATCGCGTCCCAGACATCCATGAACGACAGCGGCCCGGAGGCGTCGGCGGCCACGCCTTTCACATCCGCGCCCTTGGGACGGATTGTCGAGAAGTCATATCCGATGCCGCCGCCCTGCTGCATGGTCAGCGCTGCCTCTTTCAGCATATCGAAAATGCCGCCCATGCTATCGGGGATCGTGCCCATCACGAAGCAATTGAAAAGCGTGACATTTCGCGCGGTGCCAGCGCCTGCCGTAATCCGCCCCGCCGGCAGGAATTTGAAATCCTCCAACGCGCCATAGAACCTGTCTTCCCAGCCCTTGGCGTCGTCTTCGACTGTCGCCAGATCGCGCGCGATGCGCCGCCAGCTGTCCTCGACCGATGCGTCAATCGGCGTTCCGTCCGCTTGCTTGAAACGGTACTTCATATCCCAGATTTGCTCGGCAATAGGTGCAGCGAAACGGCTCATGGTGGCGATTCCCTTGGTTGGCAGATGGTCAAGATAGCGCAAATGATGTCTACTCAACAACAGATCGGCGCACGTAAAGTGAGTCGCAGAGCGCCACAACCCCTTGCGTTCGGTTTTTCGCCATATACCATATATTGCGTAAATGATGGAGATTTCTTTGGCCAGCTATGTCAATCTGATCAAATTGAGCGTTGGCTCGGAAAATGTGGAGACGTTGCAGGACTGGCAGGAAAGCCGTGCCGCCCTCGCCGCGGACGGGTTGCACCGCCACGTCACCCGCATGTGGCCCAAGCGCGAGGCCGAGATCGTGACGGGCGGCTCCATCTACTGGGTGATCAAAGGCGTCATCCAGGCCCGCCAGCCGATCTTGCGCTTTGACGAGGTGATCGGTGCCGATGGCATCCGCCGCTGCGCCATCGTGATGAAACCGGGGCTGATCCGTACGCAGCACGCGCTGAAACGCCCATTTCAGGGATGGCGCTATCTCGATCCAAAAGATGCGCCCGCCGATCTGCCCGCAGGCAAAACCGCCGAAGCGCCCATCCCCGCAGAGCTGTCCGCCGCCCTGGCCGAAATCGGCGTCAGATAACGCCCGACACCTTCATCTTGCCCGAAAACTCCGGGGGAGCGTCGCAGACGCGGGGGCAGCGCCCCCAAAATTCTTTGCAAGAATTTTGCCGCCGCTCACACCAGCCCAAGCCTGTCCAGAAGACCGGTCATGATCACCCGGTTCTCGTCATGGCAGGGCGCCACGCGTGACTTGAAAAGCGTCGCCTGCGATCGCAGCACAGGCCCGTCATCCAAAAGCCGCAAATGATTGGCGCGCAGCGTCTCGCCGGTGGAGGTGATATCAGCCACAGCTTCCGCCGTTTCGTTCTTCACCGTGCCTTCCGTCGCACCCTGACTGTCCACCAGCTGGTAGTCGGCAACACCGCCCGCGCGCAGGTAATCGCGGATCAAACGATGATACTTCGTGGCAATGCGCAGCCGGAACCCGTGTTTGGCGCGAAAGGCAGCCGCTGCCGCATCCAGATCATCCAATGTGCGCACATCAACCCAGAAATCCGGCACCGCGATGATCAGATCCGCATGACCAAAGCCAAGCAGCGCCTTCTCTTCCACTCGCTGCTCCCAACCGGGCAGTTTTTCACGCACCAGATCAGTTCCCGTCACGCCAAGATGGATGCGCCCGGCCGCCAGCTCTCGCGGGATCTCTCCGGCCGAGAGCAGCACCAGCTCCACGCCATCCACACCGTGCACCGCACCGGCATATTCGCGGTCCGAGCCGGTGCGCGACAGACTGACACCGCGCGCGCCAAACCAGTCAAAGGTCTTGTCCATCAGCCGCCCCTTGGACGGCACTCCCAGCTTGATCGTCACGGCGCGCCCTCCAGTTGCAGCAGAAGATCAGGACGCACCACCCCGCCAACCGCAGGTATCTCGGCCCCCTGGCCAAGCTGCCGTGTCAGCGCGTCATAGCGCCCGCCGGTGGCAATGGGCGGCAGATCCGCACGCGTTTCGGCATAAAAGCCAAAGACAAACCCGTCATAGTATTCCATCTGGGTGCGCCCATAGCTGGCTTCGAATTCAAGCGTTTCCACATTCACACCGCGCGCGCGCAACGCTGCCATCCGGCGCACCAGACGATCCACCGACGGCGCAATAGACGGCATGTCTATCGAGATATCGCGCAGCTGCTCGATTGCGAAAGGCATCGCC
Source organism: Pseudomonadota bacterium (assembly GCA_039197405.1). Lineage (GTDB taxonomy): Bacteria > Pseudomonadota > Alphaproteobacteria > Rhodobacterales > Rhodobacteraceae > Planktotalea. Next base: position 8,059 of record JBCCUH010000026.1, on the reverse strand, counting down.
TCGCGGACCGACAAAAGCGCATCGAAGAGCTCAACCGCCTGCGCGGTCAATGGCGCGGTCTGCGCATCCTCGCGCAGGGCCGCCAGCCGCGCACGCACATCAGATGGGCTGCGCAGCCCGATTGCGGGACCGGCTTGCGCAAAAGGATCCTCTGCCTGAAGCAGCTCAGCCCGCCCGGCCACCGCCTGCCCGCCTCCGGCATACCGGTCAAGCAACGCACGGAATTTGCGCGGCCTCCAGATATGGCGAAGCAGGGCCGATTTGCGCGCCTGAGAGGTCTCAAGCCCATGAACGGCCGCGGTCAACAAACCGATATCCCCGGTCGCGGCCCTCACGGGGGCTGTGCCCAGCGTCATCCTGATCAGCGAGAAGACTTCCGCGTCAGCCTCTTCAGGGCGCGCGCGGTCAAAAACCTCATAGCCCACTTGCGTGTATTCATTGGCGCGGTCTTCATCCTCTTCCTGACGCCGAAACACCTTGCCGGAATAGGTGTAGCGCGCAGGCTCAGCGCCGCCGTCCATGTGCATGTGAACGACGGGCACGGTGAAATCAGGCCGCAGCATCTGCTCGCCGCGCAGCGCATCCGACGTGACATAGGCGCGGGCGCGAATATCCTCGCCGTAAAGATCCAGCAGCACATCTGCGTCCTGCAGGATGCTGGTCTCCACCGGGCGCGCGCCCGCCGCTTCGAACCGCGCTCTCAGGGCCGCCGCGCGTGCCGTGACCTCGGTCATGAGAACTGGCCGTCCAGGATCTCGCGCACCTTGGCGATCATCTGATCGCGCGGCACTTCAAACTGGCTGGGACGGTCTTTCCACTCTTCCAGCGTCGCGCTTTCGGCGATTTTCGCGCCCAAAACTAGGTCTTTGATCTGCACGATCCCGGCGGCTTTTTCGTCGCCGCCTTCGATCACCGCAACGGGCGAGCCACGTTTGTCCGCATATTTCAGCTGGTTGCCAAAATTCTTGGGATTGCCCAGATAAACCTCGGCGCGAATGCCTGCGTTGCGCAGCTCGGCCACCATCGACTGGTACTCGGCCATCCGGTCCCGATCCATCACCGTGACGACAACCGGCCCGGTGGTTGCGCTTTGCATCCGCCCTTTCATCCGCAGCGCCGCCAACAGACGGTCAACACCGATGGAAACGCCCGTTGCCGGCACCTCCTGCCCGGTAAAGCGCTTGACCAGATCGTCATAACGCCCGCCCCCCGAGACAGAGCCAAAGTTGCGCGGCCGTCCCTTTTCGTCCTTGATTTCAAAGGTAAGCTCGGCCTCGTAGACCGGGCCGGTGTAATAACCAAGGCCGCGCACGACGGACGGGTCAATCTCGATCCGATCCGCGCCATAGCCCTGCGCCTCCATCAGCTCGGCAATGGTCAACAGCTCGTTAACCCCCGTTTCGCCGACTGCTGATCCTTTGACCAGTTCCATCAACCGCGCCGTGGTCGCGGCTCCGGTGTCGCGCTTGGCCTCCATGAAACCCATGACAATCTCGGCCTGCTCGGCACTTAGCCCTGCGCCTTTGGTGAAATCGCCGCTGTCATCCTTGCGGCCCTCACCCAAAAGCGCACGCACACCATCCGGGCCAAGCCGGTCCAGCTTGTCGATGGCGCGCAGGACAATGCCGCGCTCGGCGTCCTTGTCGTCGCCGGCGATGCCGCAGACCTCCATCACGCCGTTCAGAACCTTGCGATTGTTCACCCGAACGATGTAGTCCCCGCGGGGAATGCCAACCACCTCCAGCGTATCGCTGAGCATCGCGCAGATCTCTGCATCCGCCGCCACGGTCGGCGCACCGACGGTATCCGCATCGCATTGATAGAATTGGCGAAACCGTCCCGGCCCCGGCTTTTCATTGCGCCAGACCGGCCCCATCGCATAGCGCCGATAGGGTGTCGGCAGATCATTGCGAAACTGCGCGTAAACGCGGGCGAGCGGCGCCGTCAGATCATAGCGCAGCGCCAGCCAGTCGCTGTCATCTTCCTGCCATGCAAAGACGCCTTCGTTGGGGCGATCCACATCGGGTAGGAACTTGCCCAGCGCCTCGACCGTCTCCACGGCAGAGCTTTCCAGCGCATCAAATCCGTAGCGATGATAGACCCCGGCGATCTTTTGCAGCATCTCGGTGCGCTCTGTCACATCGGCGCCGAAATAGTCTCGGAACCCCTTGGGCGTCTGCGCCTTGGGCCGGGGCTGTTTTTTCTGCTTGGCCATGGGTCTGGGCTTTCGTGGCTTGAAGTTTCAGGGGGCCGTTTAGCGCCCCCTGCCCCAAGGGGCAACAGGGCCGAGGCGATTGCGCGGGCGCGCGCGCTATGCTAGCGGCCACTGCATGAGCGAAATCGAGCATATGCAGGAGCGCATCGCGCATCTTCTGAAAACCACTGATGAGCTGTCGGATGTGGTCGCGCGGCAGGAACGCGAGATCGCATTGCTGATCCACCGGGTGCAGATGCTGATGGAGCGTGAAGCCGAACGCGAAGCGGACGCGCCGGGCGGTGTGGTTCTGGGCGATGAGCGCCCGCCGCACTACTAAGCTAAACGACTGGGTAAAAAGACTGGGCGAGAGTGCCGGAGCTACCGCAAGGCTCTTCGCGCAGTTACCCTTTGCGATCGGCGGCCAGCACCCAACCTTTGTGCAGCAGGATATTGGACCAGTTCGAATTGCTGCCGAACCGGTCATAGATCGAGACGAAGGCGGTGTCCTTCTCCAGCAGCTTCACCTTGGCACCGCAGGGCTTGCGCTTGGCCACGCCGCAGATCTCGCGCTTGATCCCTTCGTAGGCCTTGTCGGTCGTGCTGTAGGGCTGTTCCTGGCTGGGCAAACCGTAGCGCAGTTGTTCGTGCATGGTGGGGCTGCCGAAGAGCGCCAGAGCCGCGGTGAATGTGCGCGCGCATTTGTCGTCGAACCCCGTGATATAGAACGGGCGCGGAGCACTTGAGCCGGGGTTGCTGTCAAACATCTTGTAGCCGCGTCCACGTTCCGGATAGCGGCCCACCTCCTTGCCGAGCCGTCGGCGCGGCACGTCACACACGCGGGCGACGACACCGGACGGCAGCGTTGTCCCCGCGGGGACAACCGCCTGATCGGGACCTTTGCGCGCGCGCGCGCTGGCCCGATTGCGCGCAGGGGTGCCTGCAGGGCTGAGCGACGCGGTTTGCACCGGAGCCTCATCCGCTGCGTCATTTGACTTGGCGCGTGCCCCCGCCAGAAGTCCGAACAAACCCTTGCGCGGGCGGGGCTCGGCCGGAGCCGCTTCGGCCGTTGCGAGATCGCCGACGGCCGGGGCATCGTTGGTTTTCTCGGTGGCAGGATCAGCGGCTGAGGCGACTGCCGCATCCGTTGCGGCAGGTTGGCTGCCGCGCAGCAAGCCGAACAATCCACGGCGTTTGGGTTGCTCTGCGACTGCAATCGCTTGTGCCGGGGTGGCCTCGCCACTTTCAGTATCCGGCGTTGCCAGAACACCTTCCTCCGCAAGCGCTGCCTGCACGGCCACATCGGCTTCACTGGCGGGCGCGACTGGCGCGTCCCGGCCCAACAGCCGCGACAGAAAGCCGCCCCCAGAGGTTTCGGTCGCCGCAGGAGCGATGCTGGCCGTGGCGGCATCTTCGGCCAGTTCGACTGACGACAGCTTGTCCACATTGCGCAAGGGATCGCCACAGGCGGTGAGCAGCACCAGGGTGCTTAGCCCAATACAGATGTTGCGCAATCCCCAAGTCACGCGACGCTCTCCCGATCCGGTGGTGGTTAACAATGTGTTAATCTCCAGCGCAGGAAGGTCTATCCAAAAATGACCAATTGGTAAATGGCGGTGTCAGCCTCGGGCAAACTGAGCAAAGCTTTGCTTGAATGCCGGGGCAACCCGCTATTTGGTGCGCAAAGATGGCCCTGCGCGACATGGAGAGGTTCGAGTGCTGCTGACCGTATCGGATGTGACCAAGACCTATCGCACAAGTTCGTCCGTGGTGGAGGTGTTGCGCGGCGCATCGCTGTCTCTGGATGCAGGAGAGACACTGGCGCTGATGGGCGAATCCGGGTCGGGCAAAAGCACGCTTTTGCATCTGATCGGTGGGCTGGACATCAGCGATGGCGGTGTGATCACGCTGGATGGTGTGCAGGTGAACCTGCCCTCCGACAGCCACCGCGCAAAGCTGCGCGCGCAAAAGGTCGGTATTATCTTTCAGCAGTTCAACCTGATCCCCAGCCTGACAGTATCGGCCAATATCGCCTTTCAGGCGCAGATGGCGGGCCGGTATGATGCAGTGTGGTGCGACACGCTGGCCCGGCGCATCGGTTTGTCAGAGCAGCTGGGCAAATACCCCGAAGCCCTGTCCGGCGGGCAGCAGCAAAGGGTTGCCATTGCCCGTGCGCTTGCCGCGCGGCCCGCGTTGATCCTTGCCGACGAGCCGACCGGAAATCTGGATGAGACCACGGCGGATATCGTCCTGCAGCTGCTGATCGAGATTGCGGCGGAAACGGGCACCGCCCTGTTGATGGTGACGCATTCGGCGCATCACGCGCAGGCAATGCAACGCCAATTGACCCTGAGCGGCGGGGTGATTGCCACATGATCACCGCCCTCCGCGCCCTTTTGTCCCACTGGATGCGCAGCCCGCTGCAACTGGTGACGCTGATCGCCGGGCTGGCCCTTGCCACAGCGCTTTGGTCGGGCGTGCAGGCGATCAACGCAGAAGCGCGCGCCAGCTATGATGAGGCTGCAGACCGCGTGGGAACCGGGCAATACGACAGGCTGGTCGCCGAGGCCGAAACGCCGCTGACGACACGCGATTTCGTCGCGCTGCGCCGGGCCGGATGGCTGGTATCGCCACAAATCGAAGGGGAGCTTGATGGCGCCGGGATCGACAGGCCCATCCGGCTCATCGGGATCGAACCACTGACCGCACCGCCGATTGGCGGCATCGACGGGCTGGGCAGCTTTCCGCTGGATGATTTTTTCCACATGCCGGGACATGCGATTGCCAGCCCGGATGCGGCGCCGGACCTGCGCGCGTTTGGGCTGGGCGTGACGCAAAGCGAGGCGTTGGACGGGCGCATTGCCTTCGTCGACATAGGCATTGCGCAGCGGCTGTTGCAGCGCGGCGACCGCATTGACCGGCTGATCCTGCATGCGGTTCAACCGCAGGGTTTGCCGGACATTGCCGCCGTCGTCCCCCACGCGCTGCGCGTGGCGGCACAGACAAGCACGGCGGATATCGCCCGGCTGACCGATAGTTTTCACCTGAATTTGACGGCCTTTGGCCTTTTGGCCTTCGCTGTCGGGCTGTTCATCGTTTACAGCGCCATCGGCCTTGCGTTCGAGCAGCGCAGGGCGATGTTCCGCACCCTGCGCGCGCTTGGCCTGTCGCTGAACCGGCTGATCTGGCTGCTGAGTGCAGAGCTTTTGCTGATCGCGCTTATCGCGGGTAGCCTTGGCATTGCGCTTGGTTATGTCATCGCAGCGGCACTGCTGCCCGATGTGGCGGCCACGTTGCGCGGGCTTTATGGTGCGGAGATCTCTGGCGGGCTTGCTATACGGCCCAGCTGGTGGCTGTCGGGCCTTGCCATGGCGGTTGCCGGAACCTTTGCCGCCGGTGCCGGTGCGCTTTGGCGATTGTCGCGACTGCCGCTGCTGGATGCGGGCACGCCGCAGGCCTGGGCGCATATGGCGCGGCAAGTGATCCGCGTGATGAGTTTTGCCGGGGCAGGATTGCTAGGCGTGGCGGCGATACTGGCGGTGACTGCAGAGGGCCTGGTGCAGGGGTTTGCGCTGCTGGCGGCGCTGCTTGTGGGGGCGGCGCTGTTGCTGCCGGCCTGTCTGGACCGGATCCTGCGGGCGCTGGAACGGATCAGCCCCGCGCCCCTGCCTGCCTGGTTCTGGGCCGACACGCGCCAACAGGTGCCGGGATTGTCGATGGCGTTGATGGCGCTGCTGCTGGCGATTGCGGCCAATATCGGGGTCAGCACCATGGTGTCGAGTTTTCGGCTGACTTTTACCGGCTGGCTGGACCAGAGGCTGGCTTCAGAGATCTATGTGACTGTCGCGGATGCGGCGCAGGCTGAGCAGATGCGCGTTCTGCTGGAGGGCAAGGCTGACGCGATCCTGCCGCTGCTGCGCCAGCCACTGGAACTGGCGAACCTGCCCGGCGAGGTTTATGCGGTGGCAGATCATCCGACCTATTCGGAGAATTGGCCGCTTTTGGCCGCCGAAGAGGATGTCTGGGCGTTGCTGCGCGAGCCGGGTTATGCGCTGGTGAACGAGCAACTGGCGCTGTCGCAAGGTCTGTCGCTGGGCGATGAGGTGCCTTCGGTTCAAGGGCAGAAGATCGTCGGCATATATTCGGACTATGGCAACCCGGCGCCGCAGGTGATCATCGGGCTTGCCGCGTTTAGAATGCTGTACCCCGATGTGCGCGCAACGCGGTTTGGACTGCGGGTTGATCCGGACAGCGTGGCGGATGTCATGGGTCTGCTGCGCGAAGAGCTGCCCCTGCCTCAAGACGCTTTGGCGGATCAGGGCAGGATCAAAGCGATATCGCTGCGGGTGTTTGAACAGACCTTTACAGTTACCTCGGCGCTGAATGTGCTGACGCTGTCGGTGGCGGGGTTTTCGATCCTGATGAACCTGCTCACGCTGAGCCAGATGCGGTTGCCGCAACTCGCGCCGGTCTGGGCGCTGGGGGTGACGCGGGCGGAGCTGGGACGCATGGAAGTCGCGCGCGCGGTGGCTTTGGCGGGTTTCGTGACGGTTCTGGCGCTGCCACTGGGGCTGGCGCTGGCTTGGGTGCTGCTGGCGATTGTGAATGTCGCGGCCTTCGGCTGGCGCTTGCCGATGTTTCTGTTTCCGCTGTCCTATCTGTGGCTTGGGCTGGCGGCGCTTGGCGCGGCGCTGATTGCCGCGGGCTGGCCTGCGATACGTCTGGCGCGGACCGCGCCGCATCATCTGCTGGCGGTGTTTTCCTCCGGTCGTTAGGCGGGGTCAGCCGAAGATACCGCGCCGCAACAGGTTGAGACCGCCAAGGATGAGCACGATCAGCGTCAGACGGCGAAACGCTTCGTGATCCAGACGATCCGATATCTGTCCGCCGATCCACATGCCCGCCGCCGCTGGCGGGATCAAAGCCGCCGAGAATTGCGCGGTCGCCCCATTCAGAACGCCAGAGCCGAAATGCGCAAAGACCAGCAATGCGGCGCCCATGCCATAGATGATCCCCTGCGCGCGCATCTGCAGGCGTTTTTCCGTGCCAAGGGCGGTCAGATAGATCACCGTCGGTGGCCCCCAGACCCCTGACGCGCCGCCGATGGCGCCAACAACGCCGCCAATCGCGCTGTCGCGTGCAGGCGACTGGGCGATGCTGCCGGGCCGGGCCCCCCGGCCCGTGATCTGCCACACAGCGAAGATGGTCACTACCAGCCCGATGGCGAAAACCAGTGCACGGGCCGGGACATAGGGCACGATCTGCGCCGTCATGAGCAGGGTGATCGCGCCGGTTGCCAGAAACGCGCGGAACCGGACAATCGTGTCCCAGGCCTCGCGCAGACCGTAGCGAAACACCTGCATGCCATTGGAGGCGACCGTTGGCAGGATCAAACCGGCCAGGGCAATCTCAGGATGCAGAAAGGTGCCGAGGCTGGAAATCAGGATCGTCGGCATGCCAAATCCGACGCTGCCCTTGATGACGCCTGCAAGAAACGCAGCGCCGCAGGCCACAAGCAGCAAACCGGGTGATACTATGCTGAGAATCGCATCCATATCTGTGATTAACAGCCTGCCGCGATACTGCGTAGAGCGCATGTCAGGAAAATCCACCGCGCAATATAAAAACAATTTGCGCTGCTGAAACTGTATTTTTGTTGCGCTGCAACTGCGAAATGATACAAGGCACCCGTAGCCTTCAGGAGAGACCCATGCCCCATGACGGACAGGATATGCCCCTTGCAACACCCGTGATCCTGCCGGATCTGTTGAGCCTGACGAAAACCGCTGTCGCCCCGGCCCGCGCCATCCTGGCCACCGCCACTGAACGCCTGCGGGAAAGCGTCAGTGAGGACGGGCGCGTCTC
>JBCCUH010000025.1:0-12932 GCA_039197405.1 Pseudomonadota bacterium | reverse complement strand
GATGAGGCGTCGGAGCGCCTGCAACGCCTGCAGGCCCTCATCACCCGCGACCAAAGGGCCATTCAGGACGAGATGGTCGGGCGCGAGGTGAAGGTATTGATTGAAAAGCCCGGTCGTTTGCCCGGCCAGATGAGCGGCAAATCGCAATACCTGCATGCAGTGCATATCGAGAACTGCTCTGCCGCGCGGGGCGAGATCGTAACGGCGCGGATTATCGAATCCTCAACCAACTCTCTGGCGGGCGAACTGGCGGGCTGACGAATCGCGACCTGCGCGACGCAGGCCTTCAAAAGTTATCCACAGGCTGTGGGCGTTTGGCGGAAGCAAAGTCACCGAATGAGACGCGCATATTGCGGCTTTTCGCCTCAAATGCGCCGTATTGTTGCCACAATTGGCTTCACACGCGCCTGAGTTTTGTTAGAGTACTCATACATCTAGTAGGATGCAGAGCGACGACACGGCTTATTTGGTGCAGCTCTGGGGGGACACTATGACGAAGGACAACGAGCTGTGGCTGACATAATGACCAAAGCACTTCGCGCCATCATGAAAGGCGCTGCCATCGCCAGTCTTGGAGCTATCGCCATTGCATCGACAGCGTCGGCGCAACAATACGGCTATGGCACGGCAACGGGGATTGCAGGTGCCGTGCAGGGCGTCGCGACGGGCACGACGCGCACAGTGCTGGGCGAGCGGTATATTCCAAACATCTGGGTTGATCCGGACGGGTGTGAGCACTGGGTCATGGACGATGGTGTCGAAGGCTACATGACGCCGCACACCAACCGCCAAGGCATCCCGGTCTGCCGCCGGGGCAATGTCTGCGGGGTGATGAACTCTGATCAGTTTTTTGCCACCGACAGCTTCCACATTTCCGGCGCGGGCAAACAGCAGCTTGCCAATTTCTTCCGCAGCTCTTCAGCGTCGGCCTATATCATCGCCGGTCACACGGACAGCCGCGCCTCTGATGCCTACAACATGCGCCTGTCTTACAACCGTGCCGCATCGGTGGCCAATGTGGCCCGGAGCACAGGCGCCCGCGTTGCCGATGTGCGCGGCTACGGCGAACGGATGCCGCGCGCCTCCAATGGCACCCGGCAAGGCATGGCGCAAAACCGCCGCGTTGAAATCATCTGCATTCGCTGAGGAACAGACACATGAAATTCGCAAAACTGACCCTCGCGATGGCGCTCGTTTCAGGTCTGGCGGCCTGTGAAGGCGGACAGATCGGCCCGGACAAGGGCCTCGACCGCGGCTTTGACGCCAAGGACCTCAGCCAGCTGCGCGCCGGTATCTGGGTCGATCCCAACGGCTGCGACCACTGGATCATCGACGATGGCGTTGAAGGCTACCTGTCGGCCCGCCTCGACAAATACGGCAAACCGGTCTGCTCTGGTGCAGCCCCTGCGAATGTGGCCACAGGTCCCTTCAAAGGTGGTTCGACCTTCGCAATCGGCGATCCGCTCTAAACGATACGCGTGACGCGCAAACCCTTCTCTCAGGAAGCCGCGGGGATCGCCCCCGCGGTTTTTTGCTGTTGCGAAACCGCTTGCCAATCCCCAGGTAAGGCTTTCGCTGAACCCTGCTCACAAGGAGAGCTGAGTGACTTTGACCTTGTCCCCGGATTTACCGACATCTGCTGAAACGCAGCTCGAATTTCCCGACAACCGCCTGTTGATCGATCTGTGCGGTGAATACGACAAGAACCTCACCCATATCGAAAGCACGATGGGCGTGCAGATCATTCGGCGCGGTAATCAGCTTGTCATCATGGGCGATGCAGACCATCGCACCGAGGCTGCGGGCGTGTTGCAGGCGCTCTACACGCGGCTTGAAAACGGCAAGGCGGTGGAAGCTGCCGATGTGGACCGCGAAATGCGCATGGGCGCCTCCGAGGATGGTACCCCGCTCCTGCCCGGTGATCAGATCGAGATGTTCAAGGGCGGGCAGGTCGAGATCAAGACCCGCAAGAAACTGGTCGAGCCGCGCACGGACGCGCAAAAGGCCTATGTTCAATCGCTTTTCGACAATGAGCTGGCTTTCGGCATCGGCCCTGCTGGCACCGGCAAGACCTATCTGGCCGTTGCTGTGGGCGTGTCGATGTTCATTGGCGGCCATGTGGACAAGATTATCCTCAGCCGCCCTGCCGTCGAGGCGGGCGAAAAGCTGGGCTACCTTCCGGGAGACATGAAAGACAAAGTCGATCCCTACATGCAGCCACTATACGACGCGCTGAATGATTTTCTACCAGGCAAGCAACTGGCCAAGCTGATCGAAGAAAAACGCATCGAAATCGCGCCGCTGGCCTTTATGCGCGGGCGCACTTTGGCAAACGCATTTGTCGTGCTGGATGAGGCACAGAACGCCACCTCCATGCAGATGAAGATGTTCCTGACCCGCCTCGGCGAGGGCAGCCGCATGGTCATCACCGGTGACCGCACGCAGATCGACCTGCCGCGCGGCGTGCAATCGGGCCTGTCGGACGCAGAACGGCTTCTCAAATCAATCCCCTCGATCAGCTTCAACTATTTCACCTCCAAAGATGTGGTGCGCCATCCGCTGGTTGCCGCCATCATCGAAGCCTATGAGGAAGAACACGAACGCGCGCTCAAGGCCCGTCAGTCCAGGGAAACCTAGGGCTTTCCTCTTGCCGAAAATACCTCGGGGGTCCGGGGGCTGGCCCCCGGTTCGCCCAGCACAATCGTCCAGTGCAATCGTCCAGTGCAATCAAATAGTACAATCATGCTGACAGACACGATAATTGAAGACATCAGATGGCAGGATGCCGGGCTGAACGTGCTGGCCGAAGCCGCCGCGCAGGCCACGTTTGCCCATCTTGGCCTTGCAACAGATAATGTCTGTATCGCGGTTCTGGGCTGCGATGATACGCGCATCGCGGATTTGAACAGAGAGTTTCGCAGCAAACCAGCGGCAACCAATGTGCTAAGCTGGCCCAGCGAAACGCTTGCCGCCGAGACCGCCGGTGCGCCGCCCCTGCCCTTCAGCGATCCTGAGCTTGGCGATATCGCGATCAGCTACGACACATGCGCTCGTGAGGCGGAGGCGGCCGGCAAGGCCTTTGACAATCACGTCATCCATCTGGTGGTCCATGGGGTGCTGCATTTGCTGGGGTATGACCACATCCGTGACCCGGACGCCACTTTGATGGAAGAAACTGAACGCCGCATACTTGGCACAATGGGTATAGATGACCCATATTAGCGTTTGACCCGCGCGATTTGCGCTTTTTCAGAAAGGACGACGTCCCGCCATGGGAGACACACCCGGCTCTTCTAGCGCAGCGCATAGCGCGCAGCCGAACGGCCAGATAGACCAGCCTTCGCCGGACACCGCCAGAAGCGGTGGCTTTTTCTCACGCATTGCATCAGCGCTCAGCCCTTCTGCGGAAAGCCAGGACGCTGAACCTGCGCCTGCGCCCAAAACGCCCAGCGCGTCGCACGGTATGATCAACCTGCGCCGCATGCGGGTCGAGGATGTGGCAATCCCCACTGCTGATATCGTCTGCCTGCCCGCCGCGTCGACGGAGGACGAGGTTCTCGAGATTTTTCGCGACAGCGGCCTGACGCGCCTGCCGGTCTATGACGGCACGCTGGATACGCCCCTGGGCTTTGTTCACCTCAAGGATTTCGCCCTGCAGCGCGGGTTCAACGGCTCGTCCAAAGAAACCGGTTTCGTCCTGCAGGACATCCTGCGTCCGCTTCTTTTTGTGCCCCCGTCGATGACCATCGGTGTGCTGCTGACCAAGATGCAGACCGAGCGGCGGCACATGGCGCTGGTGATTGATGAATATGGCGGTGTCGACGGGCTGGTGACGATCGAGGACCTGATCGAGCAGGTGATCGGCGAGATCGAGGACGAGCACGATACCGAGGAAGAAGCCCAGTGGAGCGAGGAAAAGCCCGGTCAGTACGTGGCTTTGGCCAAGACCCCGCTGGACGATTTCGAGACGGCGATCGGCGTCACCCTGTCGGACGTGGATGAGGTGGACCCCGAGGAGGTGGACACGCTCGGCGGCATGGTTTTCATGCTGGCAGGTCACGTGCCTGCGCGCGGTGAGGTGGTGAGACATCCCGCAGGCTATGAATTCGAGGTCATGGATGCCGATCCCCGGCGGATCAAACGGTTGCGCGTGCGGCTGACACCGCTGCCTGCCGAGTAACCGGCCCGGATGCCTGCGCGCCTGCGCATCTCTGGCGCTATCCTGGCTGGATTGTGCCTGACCGGATCGCAGGCACCCTTTTCATTTTGGCCCTTGCTACCGGTCGGCGTGATGGCCGCCATGTGGTTATTCCGTCAGGCCGGTACGCCCAAAGCGGCAGGCTGGGCCGGGTGGGTCATCGGCACCGCGTATTTCGCCGCCTCCATGACCTGGATCGTTGAGCCGTTTTTCGTGGATGCGGCACGGCATGGGTGGATGGCACCCTTTGCGCTGGGAACGATGGCCGGTGGTCTGGCGCTGTTCTGGGCTGCTGCCTTCTGGGCCGCGCGCCGGTTCGGAACAGCCTGGAGCCTTGTTGCGCTTTGGCCGCTTGCGGAGTTCGCGCGCGGTACGGTCTTCACGGGTTTTCCGTGGGGTTTGCTGGCGTATGGCTGGCTGGACACGCCCATTGCGCAATCCGTGGCCTGGATAGGGCCTTATGGGTTGACGGCTGTGACCTTTGGTCTTTGCGCTGTACCGGTCTTCTGGCGCCCGGCGCTAGGATCGGTTGTTCTTGTCGGCGGGCTAGGTCTGCTGACCGCCCTTGGCCTTTGGGATCGCAGCCGCGAGCCTGTGGCTTTGCCCGATGCGCCAGTGATCCGCTTGACCCAGCCAAATGCGCCACAGCATCTGAAATGGGATCCGGCGTATATCCCGACCTTCTTCCAAAGGCTGATTGCCTATACAGAGGCCAGTCCGCGCGCTGATCTGATCGTCTGGCCGGAAACCTCTGTGCCGAACTGGCTGAACCGCGCCGATGAGGTGCTGGCGCATATCTCCGAGGCAGCAGAAGACACCCCTGTTGTATTTGGCATCCAGCGGTTCGAAGGGGCCGATGTGTTCAACACCGCTGGCGTCTTGTCGCCGGATGGTGAGGTGCTGCAGGTCTATGACAAACACCACCTTGTCCCCTTTGGTGAATACCTGCCGCTTCAGGGGCTCGCATCCTGGCTGGGTCTTGTTGCTTTGGCCGATCTCAATGGCGGCGGCTTTGCCCCCGGCCCCGGCCCTGTTCTTCTGGATCTTCCCGGCATCGGCCTTGCGCTGCCGCTGATCTGCTATGAGGCGGTGTTCCCGCAATATGCGCGGGCGGGAGCACAGCGCCCGGCTCTGCTGCTGCATCTGACAAATGATGCGTGGTTCGGCACCCGCTCAGGTCCGCAACAGCATCTGGTGCAAGCACGGTTTCGCGCAATGGAAACCGGTCTGCCCCTGCTGCGCAGCGCCAATACCGGCATCAGCGCGGTGATTGATGCGCGCGGTGATGTGAGAGATCAGATAGGCTTGGGCACGATGGGGTATATTGATGCCTCGCTGCCGCCTGCCCGCGCGGCGACGGCCTATGCACGCGGCGGCGATCTTCCCGTTTTTCTTGCCTTGATTGTTCTGCTTTTTGTCACACTCCTGCCGTACCGCGCGAAGAGTGATTGACCCGGCGCGAAAGCGCGCGTAACGAGTCGAGCATTCATTGCCACAACGGCTTCCTGACGTGGCAATCATGATCTAATGGAGCATTTTCATGAGCAGACAGAATTATACGTTCACTTCCGAATCCGTTTCGGAAGGGCATCCCGACAAGGTGTGCGACCGCATTTCGGACGCTGTCCTTGATGCGTTTCTGGCCGAAGAGCCCGAAGCGCGCGTGGCAGCAGAAACCTTTGCCACAACAAATCGCGTCGTCATTGGCGGCGAGGTGGGCCTTTCCGATCAGTCCAAGCTGACCGAATATATGGGCCGGATCGAACAGATCGCACGCGATTGCATCAAGGATATCGGTTACGAGCAAGACAAATTCCATCACGCGACCTGCGAGATCACCAATCTGCTGCACGAGCAATCGGCGCATATCGCGCAGGGCGTCGATGTGGCGGACAACAAGGATGAAGGCGCAGGCGATCAGGGCAGCATGTTCGGATATGCCACCAATGAGACGGACGCGCTGATGCCGGCTCCGATCCAGTACAGCCATGCGATCCTGCGCCGTCTTGCCGAAGTGCGCAAGAACGGTACCGATCCCACGCTTGGACCGGATGCCAAATCGCAGCTGTCCGTGGTATATGAAAACGGCAAGCCGGTGGGCGTCAGCTCGATCGTTCTGAGCACACAGCATCTGGATGAGAATATGACCTCCGATGATGTGCGCGCCGTGGTTGAGCCTTACATTCTTGAGGTACTGCCGGAGGGCTGGGTCTCTGCGGCCACCGAATGGCACGTAAACCCCACCGGCAAATTCGTCATTGGCGGACCGGACGGTGATGCAGGTCTTACGGGTCGCAAAATCATCGTTGACACCTATGGTGGTGCCGCGCCGCATGGCGGCGGTGCCTTCTCCGGCAAGGACCCCACCAAGGTGGACCGCTCTGCCGCTTATGCGGCGCGCTATCTGGCCAAGAACGTCGTGGCCGCGGGCATGGCGGAACGCTGCACGATCCAGCTGTCCTATGCGATTGGTGTCTCCAAGCCGCTTTCGATCTATTGCGATACATTCGGCACTGGCCAGGTCGCGGATGCGGCTATCGAGAAGGCCATCGATGCGTGCATGGATTTGACCCCGCGCGGTATTCGCAGCCATCTTGAGCTGAACAAGCCGATCTACCAGCGCACCGCGGCCTACGGCCACTTTGGCCGCGCACCGGAAGCCGATGGTGGTTTTTCCTGGGAACGCACGGATCTGGGCGAGGCGCTGAAAAAGGCCGTCTGACGCGGATAATTCATCCAAACATCTGCAAGCCCCGGTGCCCGTCACCGGGGCTTTTTGCTGCGGTTTGATTCAGCGCAAAGCCGTCTTTCACAAGACAGCGCTACACTTGCCCAGACCTGAAAAAAGGGAGCGCCAAGCGATGATCACCGTGACAAAACCATCCGACACCCGCGTTGATGTGGAATTGAAAGGCGGGATTGACGCCAATATCATGTCCGCCGGGCTGGATCGCCTGATGGAGGTTTCCGAAGGCATGACCGGCGGTACAATGCTTTACACGATCACCGAGTTTGAAATGCCGACGATTGGAGCACTGGGGATCGAGTTTGCCAGGATCGGGCAATTGTTCGGGCTGATCAGCAAATTCGACCGCTGCGCTGTCGTCAGCGATTCCGGCTGGATTCGCACAGCGGCAGAAGTGGAAGGCGCGTTGATCCCGGGCATGCAGATCAAAGCTTTCGAGATGCGCGACCGCGCCGCGGCAGAGACCTGGCTGGACACGCAACCGACCGAAAGCGTTCCATTGTAGAGCCTGCACCAAGCGCGTATTGAGGGCAGATATTCCGACAGGAAAGCTGCCTTATGTCGTCCTCCCGACTTCCGATTTTCTTCATCGTTGCCACTGTGGCCATCGACGCCATGGGGATCGGGCTGATCATGCCCGTGATGCCCGATCTGCTGCGCGAAGTGAATGGCGGCGGGCTGGGAGATGCGGCAATCTGGGGCGGCGTATTGGCCACGTCCTTTGCCGCGATGCAATTTCTGTTCGGCCCGTTCATCGGCTCGCTCAGCGACAGGTTCGGGCGCAAGCCGGTTTTGGTGATTTCACTGATCATCATGGCGTTTGACTATGTGTTGATGGCTGTTGCGGGAACCGTTTGGCTGCTGTTGATCGGGCGTCTCATTGGCGGCATCACTGCCGCCACCCATGCCACCGCCGGCGCCTATATCGCCGATGTCTCACCACCTGATGAAAAGGCAGCCAACTTCGGGCTGATCGGTGCGGGCTTTGGCATCGGTTTCGTGCTTGGCCCTGTCATCGGTGGCGCATTGGCGGAATTCGGAACCCGCGCACCGTTCTGGGCCGCTGCTGTTTTGGCCCTGACCAATGCCGCCTTCGGCTGGTTCATCTTGCGCGAAAGCGTCACCGATGCCACGCGCCGCGCATTCAGCTGGCGGCGGGCCAATCCCTTTGGGGCTTTCAAGTCCATCGGCAGCTTTCCGGGCCTCGTCCCGCTGCTGCTGGTCTATTTCTTCTACCAGGTGGCCTCGGTCGTCTACCCGGCGATCTGGTCATTTTTCATAGTTGAGCGGTTTGGATGGTCGCCGGGCATGATCGGGCTTTCGCTGGCCATATTCGGCCTGTCGTTCGGGTTGGTTCAGGGGTTGCTTGTCGCCCCGTCCATCAAGCGGTTCGGCCATCGCAACACGGTTCTGCTGGGGCTGATCCTAGAGGCGCTGGCCATGTTTATCCTGGGGGTGATCTGGTCAGGGTTCTGGCTGCTTGTTCTGATCCCCTTTTCGGCATTGGGCGCTATCGGCATGCCCGCGCTGCAGGGGATCATGTCACGCCGGGTTGCGGACGATTCCCAAGGCGAGTTGCAGGGCGTGCTGACCTCGGTGACCTCGCTGGCGGCCATTCTCGCCCCACTCGTGATGACGCGCACCTTTGCCTATTTCACTGCCGACACGGCGCCCATCTATGCACCCGGCGCGCCTTTTGTCATCGCAGGGCTGCTCATGTGCATCTCGATCCTGATCTTCCAGCTACGCAAAGGCCCGTCCGTGGCCTCATAAACGGCAGGCGGCGTCGGTTTCCGACTTGCCGCGCGCGCGCCGCTGGGCGAGGCTTGGACGACCTTTCAGGAGAAGACCGCCATGCCCCTCATCAAAGCCGCTGTATGCCACGCCTTTGGCGACCCCCTTATGGTCGAAGATGTGGACCTGCGCGCGCCTGAGCTGGGCGAGATCGAAGTCTCGCTGGACGCCTGCGCCATCTGTCATTCGGATATCTCCTTTGCCAGCGGCGCCTGGGGCGGCTCTTTGCCAGCGGTTTACGGCCATGAGGCGGCAGGGGTGATTACGCAGGTTGGCGGCGGGGTGAGCGGGCTCAAGTCCGGTGACAGCGTGGTTGTCACGCTGATCCGGGCCTGCGGCACCTGCGCTTCCTGCGCAGGGGGCGCACCGACGCAATGCCAGACACCCTATGATGGGGATCACGGGCCTTTGAAAACTGCAGATGGCGGCAAGCTGCATCAGGCCATGGCCTGCGGTGCGTTCGCGGAAAAGGTGGTCGTGGATCAGCGTCAGGTGGTGAAAATCGACGCTGGCATCCCGAAAGAGGCGGCGGCCTTGCTGGCCTGCGGGGTGATCACTGGCGTCGGCGCTGTGGTCAACGCGGCCAGGCTGACCGCAGGACAGGATGTGGTGGTTATCGGCGCGGGCGGTGTTGGCCTGAATGCCATCCAAGGCGCGCGCATCGCGGGCGCGCGCCGGATTGTGGCGGTGGACATGAGCGATGAGAAACTGGCCATCGCGCGCGAATTCGGAGCTACAGACGGCGTGCTGGCCACAGGTAAGACCCCATGGCGCGACGCCAAGGCGGCGATGGGACGCGGCGCCGATGCGGTGCTGGTCACTGTGGGGGCGGCCAAAGCCTATAATGACGCGCCGCGCTATCTGGCTTATGGCGGCAAGGTGATCATGGTGGGCATGCCTGCAACCGGTGCCGTATCGGAATATGAGGCGGCCAATTTCGCCGCCGTGGGCCAAAGCATGATCGGGTCGAAGATGGGCGATGTGGTCATTCAGCGCGATATCCCCTGGATGGTGGATATGTATGAACAGGGACGTTTGAAGCTTGATGAGCTGATCTCAGGCCGCTGGACGCTGGATCAGATCAATGACGCCATTGAGGACACCAAATCCGGCTCGGCCAAGCGCAATGTGATCGTGTTCAAATGAAGCTGCAGGACCTCGATATCATCGTCACCGCGCCACCTGCCCCCGGTTGGGGCGGGCGATACTGGATCTTGGTGAAGGTCTCAACCGACACAGGGGTAACCGGCTGGGGCGAATGCTATGCCTCCTCGATCGGCCCTGAAGCGATGCGCGCCGTAATCGAAGATGTGTTTGAGCGTCACATGCAGGGCGAAAACCCTGAAAACATCGAGCTGATGTTCCGGCGCGTCTATTCCTCCGGCTTCACCCAGCGACCTGATCTGACGGTGATGGGCGCGTTTTCAGGGCTGGAGATCGCCTGCTGGGACATTCTGGGCAAGGATCGCGATCGCCCTGTCCATGCGCTGCTGGGCGGCCAGATGAACACGCGCATCCGCGCCTATACCTATCTCTATCCCCTGCCCCACCACGATATGGCCGGGTTCTGGATCAGCCCTGAGATGGCAGCCGAAAGCGCATCCGACGCGGTCGCGCGCGGATATACGGCGGTGAAGTTCGATCCTGCTGGCCCCTATACCATGCGCGGCGGTCATATGCCTGCCATGAGCGACATCAGCCGCTCTGTCGCGTTTTGCAAAGCCATCCGCGAGGCCGTGGGCGACAAGGCGGACCTGCTGTTCGGCACCCATGGTCAGTTCAACACCGCCGGTGCCATCCGGCTGGGACAGGCGCTGGAGCCCTATAGCCCGCTCTGGTTCGAGGAACCTACCCCGCCGGACAATATCGACGACATGGCGCGGGTGGCCCGCAACGTGCGCATTCCCATTGCCACTGGGGAGCGGATGGCAACCAAATCCGAATTTGCCGCCGTTCTACGCGCGAGGGCGGCAGAAATCCTGCAGCCCGCGCTGGGGCGTGCTGGTGGGATCTGGGAGATGAAAAAGGTCGCGGCGATAGCCGAGGTTTTCAACGCGCAAATGGCCCCGCATCTTTATGCAGGCCCCGTTGAATGGGCCGCCAACATCCATCTTGCGGCCTCGATCCCCAATATCCTGATGGCCGAAACGATCGAAACCCCGTTCCATGACGCGCTGATAAAAGGCAGTATACGCGTGGACAGCGGGTTCATCACCCCGCCAACTGCACCAGGGCTTGGCATTGATGTGGACGAAGCGCTGGCACGCGCGCATCCCTTTGACGGCAAGGGCCTTCATCTGGAGATGCAGCAAGACCCCTGCAACTACGCAGACGGCAATGCCTTTGAAGGCGGAGCGCCTTCAAAAAAAGGGTAGAAAACCTTCTGCGAAGGTTTTCAGACCGCCCATTATTCTGCGAAGAACGTAGTCTGATATCCTTCGCAGAAGGTTATCTTTTGCGGCAGAATTATCGCACAGAATTATGCCTCTGCAATTTCCCAGGGACGCACGAAGCTGCCCAGAACACCGTCCACATCGGACGTGCTGGAGCTGGCCATATCCACCTGAGCAACAAGACCGCGTTTCTTGTCGTCTATCACTCCGGTCACCCGCGCATCCACCCCGGCGTCCGACAGCGCGGCATTGTACACCCGCGTGATAGCGCTTTTGCGCAGGTCTGGTTTGAACACTTTGCCGACAGCGGTTTTTGGCAGCTCATCCAGTATTTCCAGATGCTTGGGATGCGCCGCACGTTCATGCACATGCTTTTTGCAATAGGCCAGCAGCTCATCCTCGGACACGCTGGCCCCGGCCACCAGTTCGACAAAGGCGCACGGCACCTCGCCTGCATGCGCATCAGGCTGACCGATGGCGCCGGAAAAGGCCACGGCCTCGTGCCCCAGCAGCGCTTCCTCGATATCCGCGGGGTCGATGTTGTGACCGCCGCGGATGATCAGATCTTTGGCGCGGCCCGTGATCCACAGGTATTTATCCGCATCAATGCGTCCCAGATCCCCGGTGCGCAGGTAGTCCCCGTGATAAAGATCCTTGTTCTTGTCAGCTTCCGTATAGGTGCCACCGACGCGCACGCCGGGATTGGAGATGCAGATCTCGCCCACCTCGTCGGTGTCGCAATCCACCGGACCATCGGGCGTCGTCTTCAGGATGCGCACATCCGTGTAGGGAAACGGAATGCCGATGGAGCCGACTTTCTTTTCGCCATCAACCGGGTTGCAGGAGACAAGGCAGGTGGCCTCGGTCAGCCCGTAGCCTTCGACGATCTGCACGCCGGTGGCTTTTTCAAAGCGTTTGAACAGCTCCAGCGGCAGCGGCGCCGAGCCGGAAAACGCGTTCTTGACGGTCGAGACATCCGCATCAACCGGGCGCTGCATCAGCGCGGAGATCGCCGTCGGCACCGTGATGATGAAACTGATCTGCCAGCGTTCGATCAATTTCCAGAAATTGTCGAAAACACCATCGCCGCGATAGCCTTGCGGCGTGGGGAAAACCACATGCGCGCCGCTGGTGATCGCCGCCATCAGGATCACATGACAGGCAAAGACGTGAAAAAGCGGCAGAGGACACATGATATTGTCCTCTTCGGTGTAAAGCAGCTCATGCCCCAGCCAACCGTTGTAGATCATGCCGGAATAGCTGTGCTGCGCCACTTTCGGCATGCCGGTAGTGCCGCCTGTGTGGAAATAGGCCGCGACCCGGTCGCCTGTGCTGTCGGCAAAATCAAGCGTGGTGTTCTGTTTGGCCACTTCCTTGTTGAAATCCAGCACATCGGCGTAATGCGAGGTGCTGACTTTGGGGCGGATAAGCGGGATGATGAAGGATTTCACGCCCGTCACATAGCGGTTGAGATCCACTTCCAGCACGGTTTTGACGCCGGGCGCGTGACGCACGGCTTCGGCCACTTTCTGCGGCACATCTGTTTTCGGGAAGGCTTTGAGTGTGACGACGACCTTGGCGCCGGTTTCGCGCAGGATCGCGGCGATCTGTTCAGGCTCCAGCAGCGGGTTGATCGGGTTCACGATGCCTGCGACCATGCCGCCCAAAAGTGCCAGCGTCGTTTCATTCGCGTTGGGCATCACATAGGCCACGACGTCCTGCTCGCCGACGCCCAGCTTGCGAAACAGATTGGCGGTTTGCGTGGTTTTCGCGTGCAGCTCTGACCAGTTCAGGGTTTCCG